>JAHZHG010000256.1:283-4661 GCA_019420425.1 Clostridiales bacterium | reverse complement strand
CGCTCCGGCAAGTCCCTTGTCCGCGGTAATGACCAGGCAGCCATAGGCGCCGTCCAGCGTCTGCCGCTCATCTGCCGGATAAAAATATTTGCTGTTTACCTCCCCAGCCGTACGAAAAATCCGCTTGATTTCGCCCTTCAATGCATCAAAATACGGGCGGGTCTGCTCCAGCTCGTTTCTCGCCTTTCTCATCTTTGACGACGCAATCAGATACATGGCATTGGTGATTTTCTGCGTATTTTTTACGCTGCCGATCCGGTTTTTAATTTCTTTCGTCGAGGCCACGTCCATCACCACCCTGTTTTTCGTTCTTATCCTGGTAAATACGCAAAAACTTCCGTGACACGTCAAGAATCCGTTTCCGGTTTTCCTCTGAGCGTATCCCAGTCGTTTCGATTTCCTCGCAGAGCACAGATTCCTTCTCTTCGAAATGCAGAATCAGCTCCCGGGCAAATTTCCGGATTTCCTTTATCGGAATCTCCTGCAGGATATGGTTTAATGCGGCTGTCAAAAGGATAACCTGTTCATACTGCTTCATCGGGTGATACTGCGGCTGACGCAGAAGCTGCATCAGGCCTTCTCCGTACGCCAGCTGCCGCTTTGTCGTATCGTCCAGATCGCTGGAAAACTGGGTAAAGACCTCCATCTCCCGGTACTGGGCAAGATCCAGACGGATAGACCCTGCCGCCTCCTTCATTGCCTTTGTCTGGGCGTCTCCGCCCACACGGGACACGGAAAGCCCCACGTTTACCGCCGGACGCTGCCCGGAAAAGAACAGGTCGCTTTCCAGAAAAATCTGCCCGTCGGTAATGGAAATAATATTCGTCGGGATATAAGCGGACACATCTCCAGCCTGCGTCTCCACAATCGGCAGCGCGGTCATGCTTCCCCCGCCCTTTTCGTCAGACAGACGGGCCGCCCGTTCCAGCAGACGGGAGTGCAGATAAAAAACGTCGCCCGGATACGCCTCACGTCCCGGGGAACGCTCCAGAAGCAGGCTGAGCGAACGGTAGGCAATGGCGTGCTTGGAGAGGTCGTCGTACACGATCAGCACATCTTTCCCCTGATTCATAAAATACTCGGCCAACGCACAGCCGGAATACGGCGCGATATACTGAAGCGGGGCCGGATCGCTGGCCGCTGCGCTGACGATAATGGTATACTCCATGGCGTCCCGCTTTTTCAGATTTTCCACCAGCTGGGCCACCGAGCTTGCCTTCTGGCCGATGGCTACATAAATGCAGATTACCTCCTTCCCCTTCTGATTCAGGATCGTATCCACCGCAATCGCCGTTTTACCGGTCTGCCGGTCTCCGATGATTAATTCCCTCTGTCCACGCCCAATGGGGAACATCGAGTCAATCGCCAGCAGTCCGGTTTCCATAGGCGTATCCACCGGCTGACGGTCAATAATTCCGGGTGCAGGCGATTCGATCGGGCGGTATCCATCGCTCTTTATCGGGCCTTTGCCGTCGATTGGCGCGCCTAATGCGTCGATAACCCTGCCGACAAAGGCGCCGCCTACCGGGATACCGGCTACCTTTCCTGTCCGTCTCACCGTATCCCCCTCGCTGATTTCTTCCTCATCGCCAAACAGGATACAGCCCACTTCCTTTTTTCTTAATTCCTGCACCATGCCCTTAACGCCGGAGGGAAAGATCAGGATTTCTCCGTAAACCGCATGGTCAAGTCCGTCTACTATAGCTATCCCGTCCCCCACGCGCAATACTGTGCCGGTCTCCTGGGCAATGGCGTCCGGAGAAAAGTGCTCCAGCGTATCTTTCAGCAGGGGGATTACCTTTTCCTCCTGCTCCGGCCGATGCGCCAAAGCGCCCAGCAGGCTGTCCTTTAACTGCAGGAACCTCCCGCTTACGCTCCAGTCATAGACCTCTGCCCCGACTTCCAGCCGGAAACCTCCGGCAGCCTTTTCCTCCCGTATCCATTCCAGAGAAATGTCCGGGCCATACTTTTTTTCCAGAAATGCCAGAAAACGCTCTTTCTGTTTCCCGTCCGGCGGATCTGCCGAGTATAAAACCGCTTTTTTCCCAAAATCCCGGTTATTCACTCTGTACACTCCTCTCTGCCGACGTCAGAAACCGGTCAAACACCTCCGACGTCGTAGACGGTAGAAGGATTTTTTCCGTCGCTGTCGTTACCATTTCTGCCACCTCTTTCTGTGCATCCCCGATCATCCGGTCATGCTCCCGTTCCGCCTCTTTTCTGGCGTTAGCGACAATCTTATCTGCCTGTGCCTTTGCCTGCTTTAACTGCTCTTCTCTGGTTTTCTTTATCTCCTCCTGGGATTCCCTTTGCATATGGTCAATTTCTCCCTGCGCCTTCTGCAAAAGCGCATCGTACTGTGCCTTATCCTTTTCCGCCTCTGTCAGCCTCGTTTTTGCCGCGGCCTCCATATCCCGGTAATACGCCGCGCGCTTTTCCATAAACGCGTTTACCGGCTTATACAGCAGCACATACAGCCCCATGGCAAGGATGGCAAAATTGAATAAATGCAGGAAAATCTGCTGCCAGTCAATATTTAAAGGGATATTCATTATCCTCACCTGCCTTTACATAACAAAGATGATTAGGATTGCGACGATCAGCGCATAGATAATTGCCGTCTCAATAAAAACAAGGCCCAACATCAGGCTTGTCCTGATCTTGCCCTCCGCCTCCGGCTGGCGGGATATTCCTTCCACGGATTTTGCAATGGCAATTCCCATACCGACAGCGCCGGCTGCCGCCGCCAGACCCACTGCCACTGCCGCCGCCATTGCCTTATCCCCGACCGGATTGTTTTCCTCTTCTGTTTCCAGCGTCTGGGCCTCCTCTGCTTTTGTATCCGCCGCTGCATAAACAGGCAGGCTGAGGGCAAAAACCGCCGCCAGAAGCATCAGCATCGTCACTAATTTTTTTCTCATGATTTTCATTGATTTATCCTCCTAGTTCTTTGATTTTGCAGCAGGCTCAGAAACCTCGCCGTAAAACAGTGCGGTCAGCATGGTCAATACATACGTCTGGATCAGCGCGTGGAGAAGGGTAAAAAGGACGCCCACCACCACCGGAAGGACAAAGCTGAGCTGTATATAATAGTAAACCAGCTCAGTTACCAAAAGCCCGCTCAGCAGCGCGCCAAACAGACGGAAGCTCATAGAGATGGGCAGGGAAAAATCCTTCAGCGTTTTTCCCACTCCCCGCAGACCATTCCCGGCAATGCCGCCGGAAAGGATAACGAGATAAGACAGACACCCCAGAGCAATCGCTGCGTTAATGTCTGACAGCGGAGCCGGAAGGGCAATGGATGCCCCTTCCGCAGTCACGGCCTGAAAGCCGAACAGTTCAAACAATGTACCGATAAAGATATAGACCCCTGCTCCGAATATGTACGCGCCCAGAAATTTATTCCGGTGGGGGCTGTTCGATTTTGCCAGCCCGTCAAAAAAGGACACAAGCTCTTCCAGCGCCAGCTGGAATCTGCCCGGCTGATACGTAAACCTCGGAATTACAAAAATGCGGATACATGCGGCCGCAAGTAACAAAACAACCGTCAGGATAAATGCGGAAATCAAACCGGGATTTACCGCTTTTATCCCAAAGAAATTCATTTTTCCTGTTTCGTGCAGTACAGCGTCGCGCATCACTTCGCTAATGCTTTCCGTCTTTCCCTGCGGACTCCCGGTAAGGACAATGGCGGCCAGAAGGACAACCATGATGCATACAAACACTGCCGCGCTGATCTTTTTTTGTTTTTTGCTCATCTCATTGCCTTTCTTCACTACCGGTTTTTCCCCGCCATTTTCCCGTAGTACCGGTCAACGTATGCTGCATAAATTATTCCGCCGACAAGATAAGCGGCCGCCGTCACGGCAAATCCGGTTGACAGACCGATGCTTTCCTGGAAAATCCCCATGGCAAAGGAGCCGATGCCGATGCCGATGTCGTAGGATAACAGATAGGTCGCGTTGGCCGTCCCACGCTTTTGGGCCGGGGTTGTGCCGGTGACGAACGACTGGAACAGCGGCTGCAGGATACCATAGCCAAGGCCCAACAAAAAGCCGGCTGCCAGCAAATGTACGGCTGTCTCCATAAAGAAATAGCTTCCCATGGTGAGCATCAGGACAATCAGGCTGACGACGACCAGAATCCTGTGCTTTCCCGCGTCGATCATCTTCTGTGTGGAAAATTTAGATACCAGCATACCGGCTACCAGGAAAACATAAAAGTAAGGCGTTACGCCGGAAAGTCCCTTTTCCTGGGCAAAAATAGAGGAATAGGCAAGCACTGCGCCAAACGGGATCATAATGAACATCATGTTGAACATAAACGGCAGGGCCGGCCGGTAAAACGCGTCTGATAAGACAAATTTCTTCCGTTCTAC
>JAHZHG010000256.1:0-269 GCA_019420425.1 Clostridiales bacterium | reverse complement strand
AAGGATACGCAGATCAGCGCGATAACGGTTAATGCAAACAAAACCAGAAATGAAGCTTTGCTGCTCAGGTGGTTCTGTACCTGGATACCGACAAACGGACCGGCAGCCATGCCCAGGGAAATGGTGAGCGCAAACCGGTTGACTCCCACGCGCACCTTATCCTGGGGAAGGACGTCTCCCGCCAGCGTCGTTGTTGCAGAGCCGCACACGGAATACACTACGCCCATATACAGGCGGATGACCACCAGGGCGGCGAAGAACGGAAATGC
>JAHZHG010000255.1:2549-4744 GCA_019420425.1 Clostridiales bacterium | reverse complement strand
CTCACCGGAGTATTTACGGCTAATCCCAGAGGCTTTGGATGTGTTACTGTGGAGGGGATGGAGGAGGATATTTTTATCCCGGAGGAATGCATTCACGAGGCCATGCACCAGGATGTGGTCAGAGTTTCGGTAAAGCCGGGGAAAGCCGGACGCAGAAAAGAGGGCGAAATCACGGCCGTTGTGGAGCACGGAATCCATGAGGTGGTGGGCACCTATCAAAAATGCGGCGCCTACGGCTTTGTGGTCCCTGACAATCTGAAAATCCTCCAGGATATTTTTATTCCCGGGGAAAAAGCAAAAGGCGCAGTAAACGGGCATAAGGTACTGGCAGAGATCACCGGCTACGGCAGCAGGAGAAAAAGCCCCGAGGGGGAGATAAAGGAAATCCTTGGCCATAAAAATGACCCCGGTACAGATATTCTGTCTATTGTATATGCCCATGAGCTGCCCACGGCATTTCCGCCGGAGACGCTGGCTCAGGCGGAAGGCATACGGGATGAATTAACAGAAGAAGAGCGGACAGGGCGCCTGGATCTGCGGGATACGGTGATGGTGACGATCGACGGAGAGGACGCGAAGGATCTGGATGACGCCGTTTCGCTGACCTTTGACGGCGAGCTGTATCATCTCGGTGTGCACATTGCAGATGTATCTCACTATGTAGCGGAGGGCAGTCCTCTTGACCGGGAGGCTCTGGAGCGGGGCACCAGCGTATATCTGGTGGACCGGGTGATTCCCATGCTGCCCCACCGCCTGTCCAATGGAATATGCTCCCTGAATCAGGGGGAGGATCGGCTGGCGCTGAGCTGCCTGATGGATATAGACCAGAAGGGAAATATTCTGTCCCACCGGATTGCAGAGACAGTGATTAGGGTGAACCGGCGGATGAGCTATACAGAGGTGGCGGGACTGCTCTCAGGGGCAGGCCATGCGGGAGCCGGCACAGAAGAGGAAGCCGCGGCGCAGGGAGTCTGTGCGGATGGCCGCGCGGCAGCGGACAGGAAGGCGGCGTTGCAGGAGGAATATGGCCCCATTTATCCAATGATTTTCCAGATGGGAAAGCTGTCCGCCCTGCTGCGGACAAAGCGACATGGCCGGGGAGCCGTGGATTTTGACTTTCCGGAGAGCAAAATCATCCTGGATGAACAGGGACGCCCGACGGAAATACGCCCCTATGAGCGCAACGCAGCCACAAAGCTGATTGAGGACTTTATGCTGGCGGCGAATGAAACGGTGGCGGAGGAGTATTTCTGGCAGTCGCTGCCCTTTGTCTATCGGATCCACGAGCAGCCGGATCCGGACAAAATCCAAACCCTGGCCATGTTTATCCGCAGCTTTGGCTATGGGATGAAAGGCATTCAGGCAGAGGTGCATCCCAAGGAGATTCAGAAGCTTCTTGACCGGGTTGAAGGTACTCCTGAGGAGGCCATGATTAGCCGTATGACCCTGCGGTCAATGAAGCAGGCGAAATACGCGCCGGAGTGTACCGGCCATTTCGGCCTGGCGGCAAAGTATTACTGTCATTTTACCTCGCCGATCCGCCGGTATCCGGATTTGCAGATTCACCGGATCATCAAGGAGAACCTGCACGGACAGCTGGATGAAGCCAGAATTATTCATTATGAATCGGTTCTGGACGGAGTCTGTGATCAGTGCAGCAGGCGGGAGCGCAGGGCGGACGAAGCAGAGCGGGATACAATAAAGATGAAAAAAGCAGAGTACATGCAGGGCCATATCGGAGAGAGAGTGGAGGGCGTGATTTCCGGAATGACCACATACGGCCTTTATGTGGAGCTGCCCAACACGGTAGAGGGTATGGTTCATGTGACGAATATACTGGGCGACCGCTTTTATTTTCATGAGGATGCCCAGGAGATGACCGGCGTGTCCACAGGCAGGACGTACCGGCTGGGCCAGCGGGTGAAGGTCCAGGTAATTGGCGCGGACAAGCAGCAGAGAACGGTAGATTTTCTGCTGGATGAAGAAGGAGAGGACGAGTAATGGGGAAGGAATCCGTTAAGCTGATCGCCAACAATAAAAAGGCGTATCATGATTATTTTATTGAGGATAAGGTGGAGGCAGGCATTTCCCTTCACGGTACAGAGGTAAAATCCCTGCGTATGGGAAAATGCAGCATAAAGGAATCGTTTATCCGGGTGGAAAACGGCGAGGTCTTTGTATATGGGATGCACATC
>JAHZHG010000255.1:1424-2539 GCA_019420425.1 Clostridiales bacterium | reverse complement strand
GATTTACGGTATGCATATCAATCCGTACGAAAAAGGAAATATCTTTAACAAAGACCCGCTGCGGGTGAAAAAGCTTCTTCTCCACCGCTATGAAATCAATAAGCTGGCAGGGAAAATGACCATAAAGGGCTATACCCTGGTTCCGCTGCGCGTTTATTTTAAAGGAAGCCTGGTCAAGGTAGAGATCGGCCTGGCCAAAGGGAAAAAGCTTTATGATAAGCGCCAGGATATTGCGAAGAAAGACCAGCGCAGAGAGGTAGAAAAGGACTTTAAAGTAAAAAATCTGTATTAGCTGCTGTTTCCCCTTTATTTCGGAAACACCAGAAAGGTATTGCTTAACTGTTAATACTGAGGATTGAGCAGTACCTTTTTCTATGTAGTGGTGTGAATGTATTACATATATGGAAAAAGCAATAATTTTCCATTGGCATGAAGTCTGTGGAGGAAGTTATTTGGAAAAATCGAAAATCACAAAAGAAAAATTGATCGGTCTTCTTTATGACTATGCGAGAATCCATAAACAGCCATCGGCCAGAATTACATTTCAGGGAAAACGAATAAACCTGTACCTTGGCGCCGGAAGAAAGAATTTCCGCGGCCTTACCATGCGGGAAGCCTATGATGTGTTGAAAGCCCGGACAGTGGAAAAGACGGTATCCAAAGGAAACGGCTATATTGGCCGGAGTATGAGTGTCAATGCGAAGCGGGCCTATGAACGGGGACTTAAGCCGTTGTCACGGATCCGATCCTCAGACTTAAAGCAGAATGGCTTTTATTATTCTGTTGCATTCTTTCGGTGGCTGGTACATAATTGGGATATAAAGCCAAAGGAAATGCACCATACATCAGCATCCCACAGGATCACCGCTTTTTATGACGGCTCAGTTATCCGGTATGCGGCACGCTGCTGTAATCTGGAGCTGCTTTATCAGATATACAAGGGGAAGATTACCTTGAAGCAGGCCATACAGGAGAGAAAAATTCGCTATGTCAAGGCGCGGATTCTCGACACACTGCTGGGTGGCAAATCCGGGAGGGCGGTCAGTGCAGACGGTGTGATTTGCGATAATCTTCTGTTCCTGTCATCAAAATTATGTATTAAGTCGGACAACCCC
>JAHZHG010000255.1:0-1414 GCA_019420425.1 Clostridiales bacterium | reverse complement strand
GGTGTAGAAATCATGGAAGTTTTTGGTGGACAGTCGGAAAACTGGGAAAATGAAAATTTGGAGAAGCTGGCGGTGGAAATGGTGAAACATAAAACGGAAATATATCTGAAGTATTTACGGAAATAGAATGAGATAGAAATGGGAGAATGTAAAAGCATGAATGGATGAAGTGACTGGATGAATTTTTTTGTGGATGAAGAAACGCGGAAAGCGTCCCATAGCACCTGTTATTTTGAATTTCAAATGGGATATTATCACGATAAATGCTGGCTGCCGGACTCAATCAGCATCAGTGATTCTCTGTGGAATGAGTACCATTTGTCTGACTTGATTGGCTGTGTCATCAAAGATTTTAACTATTATGGCATAACGATAGTTACGAAGACTCAGTGGGATGAGATGGTGAGGTTGAGTCAGAAATCCGGCGTGATTTGGGAGAAGGTAATTGTGGAAGCAGTTCCATGGGTGAATGAATGCTTCAAAAAGCATGATGTATTCACAATTCTGGGAATATAGTATAAAGTTCTGCTTTAAGAGATGAACAAATCAGAATGAATGAGGTATGTGGGATGGCGAAGCAGCTTTGGGAGATTTACCCTCGATTCGGCGAAAAACGGTCATGGATTATTTTTATCAATTCTGCCTCACTCAGCCCGTGTTCTGGCTGTATGGAAAGGGAAAAAAACAAGCGGTGTTGTTCTCTAAAACATCTTTAGCGCCGATGACACAGCAGATATGCCGTGATATAATAGAAAAATATCATAGCAGGAGAGCGCATAGATGAGAACAATGATTATTGGCGATATCCATGGCTGTTATCAGGAGCTGATGAAGCTACTGGATAAGGTAAAATTCGACAGAAAATCAGACAGGCTCATCAGTCTTGGGGATCTGATGGACCGGGGGCGGCAGTCCTACGAAGTATTCGATTTCTTTTGTCACCTGAAAGGGGAGACAGGGGATCGCTGTGTCATTATCCGGGGCAATCATGAAGATATGATGATGAATGCGGCGCGGTATCCGGGCGATGGCCCATTATGGAAACGCAACGGCGGAAATAAGACGATACGGTCTTTCTATAAGAATGGTACGCATATTTTTCACCAGGTAAACTGGTTTAAGCAGAATACCGTCCTGTCAATGAGAAGATCGCGGAAAACCCGCCAGAGGTCTTAATGTGGGACAGAACAAGAATCGACAGGAATGATTACTGCGGAAAGCTGACCATCATCGGCCACACTCCCATTGAGGACACAGCCTGGTATGCCGGGGATGAAGAGACTATGGAGATTCTGCCGGAACACAAATGGATGCCGCTGCCCAAAACAGGGCTCATCGGCATCGACACAGGCTGCGTATTTGGCTATAAGCTGACGGCAATGATTATCGAGGGCGGGAAATACCGGATAGAGTC
>JAHZHG010000254.1:4544-4773 GCA_019420425.1 Clostridiales bacterium | reverse complement strand
TCCTCGTATTCCGCATAATAGTCCCGGTAAATCTCACGCTGCGGCCTGGGCTGATGCTCGATCCTTCGCTCCTGCGGTCTCACGGCTTCGCCTGCTCCCCGGCCCTGCGGCCTTACTGTCCCGCCCGCTTCACGGCCCTGCGGCCTTCCTGCCCCGCCTGCTTCACGGCTCTGCGGTCTTGCTGCCCCGCCCGCTTCACGGCTCTGGGGTCTTGCTGTTCCGCCCGCTT
>JAHZHG010000254.1:0-4444 GCA_019420425.1 Clostridiales bacterium | reverse complement strand
CACGGCTCTGCGGTCTTGCTGTTCCGCCCGCTTCACGGCTCTGCGGTCTTGCTGTTCCGCCCGCTTCACGGCTCTGCGGTCTTGCTGTCCCGCCCGCTTCACGGCTCTGGGGCCCTGCCGCTTCTCTGCATTCGGCTCCCGTGTCTGTCCCGCCTGCTCTGCTTCCCCCGCGGCTCTGTCCGGCACGTTCTGCTTCCTGGCGTTTTCTTAAATTTCTGGCATACGGCGTTTCTTCCGGATCTGCCTCTTTATTTCCCTCTTCATCCAGATAAGGCTCACCCTCTTCGTTGGTCTGGTCCTCATCCCAAAACTTCCCCTCATCCGGCTCCTTTTCTTTCTGTTTTCCAGAAGTCGTCTCGGGTTCTTCCATAAATTCATTTTTATGACCGCAGCTGCTGCAAAAAGGCTGTCCAGCCTTCAGCGGCGCACCGCAGTTTTCACAGAAGCCCGCCGGCTGCTGCCCAGGGCTTTTGCCTGGTACAATGGGCCGTATCCCATCGGTATGATATGGATCAAACTGCTGTGCCATTACACTCTCCTCCGTTTCTTTTCTGCAAAAGCTTCCCCTTACTGTATTTCCTCACTTATGCCAGAATATCCGCATATTCCGCTCTCGCAGCCAGCTTCAGTTCCTCCGGCTTTAGCTCAATCTGCATACCCAGCTTTCCTCCGCTGACAATCACCGTATCCAGCTGCTGCACCCCTTCGTCTATCCGCGTCACAAACTGCTTTTTCATCCCAATGGAAGTGCAGCCGCCCCGCACATATCCGGTCAGTGCAAACAAATCCTTCACCGGAACCATAGACAGCGCCTTCTCCCCGACGGACCGCGCCGCCTTCTTCAAATCCAGCTCCCGGTTTACCGGGATCACAAACACAAAATGATTTTTGCTGCTGCCGACAGTAACCAGCGTCTTATACATCCGGTTCGGATCCAGCCCAAGGTGCCTGGCTGTCTCCATACCGTCCACAAAGGTATCTGCCTCATAGGTATAGGTCTGATACGCAATGTGATTTCTTTCCAGAATCCGCATTGCATTGGTTTTGCTTTCCTTCGCCTTGCTCATTCTTTATTCTTCCTGTCTTTTTTTCGTTCTTTTTTCTTGTCTTTTTTCTTTTTCTTCTTTTTCTCTGCTGCGGGCTTTGCTTCAGCAGAAACGCTCTTTACGGGTTCAGCTTCCGGCTGTCCGGCTTCTATACGCCCCTGTCCCGCCGCCTGCTTTTCCCGGTCTGGCTTTCGCTCTTTTTCTGCCGAGGGCCGATCAGCCGCGCTTCCCGCCCCGCCAGTATAATGCTCCAAAAACGCCCGAAGTTCCGCCAGGCTCTCCCTGTTCAGCGTATACCAGGTCCATTTTCCTTCTCTTCTGATGTCAACCAGCCTGGCTTCGCCTAAGATTTTCATATGATGGGACAGGGTGGACTGCACAATCGGTACAGCTTCCAGAATCCCCTGCCCGTTTCGCTCTTCCTCATCCAGAAGTTCCAGGATCCACAGCCGGTTCGGGTCGGCCAGCGCGTGAAACTGTCTGGCAATCCTGTTTCTCTCTTCGTCCATTGTCCCCTCCTCTTTTCCTGCTCAGCACTTCAGCAAAAACTCCGCCATTTCCTCCACACAGTCAACAAGATATGCCGCCCCGGCCTCCTCCAGCTCCCCTTCCGCTGCATACCCAAAGCGTACGCCAAGTGTGTCGATGCCAAAGGCCCCTGCGCCCTCCACGTCATGCCTGCGGTCGCCGACCATCAATACCTCCCGATAGGTCTCCGGCCCAATACCAAGCCGATGCAGCGCCTCTTCGATCACCTGACGCTTTTCCGTCCGCGCGGCATCCATAGTGGCGCCGACCACCTCATTAAAATAGGAAAGAATCCCAAAATGCTCCAGTATCTTTTTCACATACGGCTCCGGCTTTGATGAGGCGACCGCCAGTATCCGTCCCTGCTTCTTCAGCGCCTCCAGCATACCGGCCACTCCGGAATATACTGCGTTTTCCAGCATCCCCTTCTCCTCAAAGCGCTCCCTGTACTTCTTCACCGCAAAGGGAACGTCCTCTTCCTTCACCTGATAAAACTCCATAAACGAATCCTTCAGCGGAGGACCGATAAAGGGAACCAGCCGCTCCAGATCCGGCTCTTCGATCCCCAGACTGTGCAGCGCATACTGCACACATCGGGTTATCCCCTCCCTCGGATCCATAAGTGTACCGTCCAGGTCAAAAAACAGATACCTGTACATAAGCTTCTCCTTTCCTCCGGTGTCTTTCCGGGTCTTTCTCCTATTGTAGCCTCAGGCCCTTATAATGTCAACCGAAACAAAAGAAGCGCTGCTTTATCTTATATGACAAAAATACCGCAGAAGCCCGCCGTCCCTGGCTGCTCCTGCGGTGCTCCTGCCGCTTACTTATCCTCTAACAGCTTTGCAATGCTGACCAGCTTTACACTGAGTACAAAAATCTCTCCTGCTGTTTCCAGTTCTTCCGGAGTGGGGAAGGACGGTGCAATACGGATATTGCTGTCATTCGGGTCCTTCTTGTAGGGAAAGGTTGCCCCTGCTCCGGTCATCACTACTCCGGCTTCCCTGGCTTTGGCCACAATCGCCTTCGCACATCCGGGAAGGGAGTCGAAGGAAATAAAGTAGCCTCCCCTCGGCTCAATCCAGGAACCGATGCCGAGACCGCCCAGCTCTGTTTCCAGAACCCGGAGAACGGTCTCAAACTTCGGCCGCATAAACTCTGCGTGTTTCTTCATATGGGCATTCAGGCCATCCAGATTTTTGAAATAGCGCACGTGGCGAAGTTGGTTTAACTTATCGTGGCCGATGGTCTGTAATGTCATCTGTTTGCGTACGGCATCCAGGTTGGCCTTGGATGCTGCCAGGGCTGCGATACCGGAGCCAGGGAAGCTGATCTTCGAGGTGGAGCAGAACTCAAATACCATATCCGGGTTGCCCGCCTTTTCGCACTCGGAGAGAATCTCCAGCAGGGTATCGTGTTTATCGTCATATAAATGATGGATCACATATGCATTGTCCCAGTAAATCCGGAAATCCTTTGCCGCCGGCTTCAGGTTGGCAAAACGGCGGACCGTCTCATCGGAATACGTAGAACCCAGGGGATTGGAATACTTCGGCACGCACCAGATACCCTTTACGGACTCATCTTCGTTGACGTACTTTTCTACCAGATCCATATCCGGGCCTTCTGCGCTCATCGGAATATTAATCATCTCAATACCGAAATGCTCGGTAATTGCAAAATGACGGTCATATCCGGGAACCGGACACAGGAATTTCACCTTATCCAGCCGGCACCACGGGGTACTGCCCATTACTCCATGAGTATAGGAACGGGACACCGTATCATACATTACATTCAGACTGGAATTTCCGTATACAATGATGTTCTCCGGCTTAACCTCCAGCATTTCTGCCAGCAAACGCTTAGCCTCGGGAATTCCGTCCAGAGTTCCGTAGTTTCTGCAGTCCATGCCGTCCTCGCTGAATAGATCCGTATCGCTGTTCAGCACGTCCATCATGCCTAGCGTAACATCCAGCTGGGCCTGCGACGGCTTTCCTCTGGACATATCCAGCTTCAGTCCCTTACCCTTAACCTCTTCAAACTTGGCCTCCAGTGCTGCCTGCTCCTGTAAAAGCTCCTCACGGCTCATCTCTCTGTACGGTTTCATCATTTCTGCTCCTTACTTCTTCTCTGTTTTAATCCTTTAGCTCACTATCCGCTATTCTATTACGGTGACTTTTATTCGTCAAGAGGTTTTTTCCCTTTGCTATCATATCATTTTTGCATGATAAATATATCTTAACTGTATTATATACCCGTTTTTCTCTGCATGTTCATGCAAAAAAATGCATAACTACCCAACTCCTCCCTTGCTATTCTCCCCAAAATGTGTATAATATAGCTGTATCAACTTATTTTGTTTTACATTGATAAAAGAGGAGAGATAACATGAAAAAAAGACTGGCATTGCTTTTAGCCGCCGCTGTGATGACCACTGGTATGGTCAGCGGATGCGGAAGCAGTAAAAAAGAGACTGAGAAAGCTACTGAGACTGAAGCGAAGACTGAAGCAGGCACGGAAAAGAACACCGAAGCAAAAACGGAAACCGCTGATGAAGGCGTTCTGCGCATGGGAACCAACGCAACCTTCCCTCCCTATGAGTTCTACGACGATGAAGACAAGGTAGTCGGCATTGATGCAGAAATTGCTGCCGCTGTTGCCGACAAGCTGGGGCTGGAGCTGGAGATCATTGATATGGATTTTGACGGACTGATCGCGGCCCTGAGCGCAGATCAGATCGATATCGCACTTGCCGGCATGACCGTTACTCCTGAGCGCGCTGAGCAGGTTGAATTTTCTGATTCCTATGCTACCGGCATCCAGGTAGTTATCGTACCGGAGGATTCCGATATTGCCAGCATCGATGATAT
>JAHZHG010000253.1:1937-4774 GCA_019420425.1 Clostridiales bacterium | reverse complement strand
CTCCAGCTCCTGAACTGCGTTCATCAGGGTTTCCGGAATATACTGGCCGCCATATTCTCCAAATCTTCCTTTACTCATCTTGTTTTCCTTTCTCTCTATTCTCGTACTGCGCAGATAAAGGCGTTTATTTTCTGTGCGTCCTTCCAGCCGTCTGTCTCCACTGCTGAGCTGACGTCCACCCCATACGGACTGCACTTGGCAATCTCGTTTCGGACATTCCCGGCGCTTAAGCCTCCTGCCAGAAAATACGGTTTTTCCAGCTGGGGGATTACCGCCTTGTCAAAGCACTCGCCGCTTCCCCCGTAGGCGCCGTTTACATAGGTATCCAGCAGCAGACCGTCGCAGGGCAGGCTCTGTGCAGTGAAAATCTGTTCTGCCGACTGTACCCGCACGGCCTTGATGACCGGCGCGTCGCCGGTTTTTTCTCTCAGCCGCCGGATGTATGCTTCATCCTCGTCTCCGTGGAGCTGAATTACACGGATGGTCCCGCTGTTTACAAGCCCGGCGATCTCCTCGATCTCACCGTTCACGAATACTCCCACCGGAGCAATCCGCTTATCCATGAGGGAAACCAGCCTTTGGGCCTGCTCTCTGGTTACCTGCCGCCTGCTTTTTGCAAATACGAAGCCGGCATACTCTGGCAGGTACCGGTTTACCGCCAGAATGTCCTCCTCACGCCGCAGGCCGCAGATCTTTATCTTTGTCTCCATTTTCTTTACTCCGCTGCGCTGGTGGCCGCCTTGAATTCCTCGTATTTGGCCAGTGCTTTTCCGCTGTCGATTAGTTCTCCGGCCATCCGGATTCCGTCTGCCAGAGTGATTCCGTCAATGCCCAGATACAGGCTCATACCTGCATTCATCAAAACGACGTTACGCTTCGCCCCTTTTTCCTTTCCGGAGAGGATATCCAGGGCGATCCGAGCGTTTTCCTCCGGAGTGCCTCCGATCAGCTCGGGCAGGGCGCACCGTTCAAAACCAAACTGCTCCGGACTGATCCGGTAGGAGGTCAGCTCTCCGAATCGGATTTCATAAACCAGCGTTTCCCCGGTCAGTGTAATCTCATCCAGTCCGTCCGCTCCGCAGACCGCAACGCCTCTGGTTACGCCCAAGTTGGACAGTACCCGCGCCATCGGCTCCGCCAGCTTCGGATCGTACACGCCAAGGAGCTGCATAGTAGCTGCCGCCGGATTGGACAGGGGCCCAAGGATATTAAACACCGTGCGCACCCCCAGCTCCCGGCGCACCGGCGCTGCATACCGCATGGAGGAGTGGTAAACCTGGGCAAACATGAAGCACATGCCCGTTTTCTTCAGAATCTGTTCATTTTGCTCCGGGGTGAGGGATACGTTGATCCCCAGCTTTTCCAGTACATCGGCCGCTCCGCTCTTGCTGGATACACTGCGGTTCCCATGCTTTGCCACCGGAACTCCTCCCGCTGCCACGACAAATGCAGAGGTGGTGGAGATGTTAAAGGTACCTACCTCGTCTCCGCCGGTGCCCACAATATCGATTACATCCCGTTCTGGTTTAATCTTTATTCCTTTTTCCCGCATTACAGTGGCAAACGCCGTTATTTCATCGATGGTTTCCCCCTGCATTCGCAGCGCGGTGAGGAATCCGCCCATCTGGGCCTGGGTTGCAGTTCCGTCCATCATTTCTTCCATTACTTCTCTTGCTTCCTCATAGGTCAGATCTTCTTTATTGATCAGCTTATAGATTGCTTCTTTAATCACTTGGATCTCCTCCTTTTTCTTCTCTCTATAGGATTAGGGTGTCAAAAGTGGTTCACGGATTGTTCCGCGCTTCGCGCTCCCACAATCCTACCCTATATATTAAAGTGCTAAAAAATTTTCCAGAATTTTTCGTCCGTCCGGAGTCAGGATAGATTCCGGGTGGAACTGCAGGCCGTATACCGGATATTCCGTGTGGGCCACCGCCATCACCTCGCCGTGGGGATCCTCCGCTGTTATCCGCAGTATCCCTGGCACGGTATCCCGCATTGCTGCCAGAGAATGATATCTGGCTGCGTCAATTTCTCTGTCCATTCCCGCAAATACCGGACAGTCCGTATCCACGGTTATCCGGCTTTTTTTTCCGTGCATCAGCTCTCTGGCGTGGGCGATTGTACAGCCGTAAACCTCGCAGATCGCCTGATGGCCCAGACACACGCCCAGGATGGGGATTTTGCCCTGAAGCTTTCTCACCGCTTCTTCGCAGATGCCTGCGTCCTTCGGGTATCCCGGCCCCGGGGAAAGGATGATATGGGAAGGAGCCAGTGTCTCTATCTCCTCTACGGCCAGCTCGTCGTTGCGCACCACCCGGATGTCCGGCCGGATGCTGCCTGCCAGCTGCACCAGGTTGTAAGAAAAGCTGTCGTAATTGTCAATCAGCAGTATCATTATTCCAACACCTCCCCTGCCCTACGGATGGCATTCATCACGGCGGCTGCCTTGTTGGCCGATTCCTCATACTCCCTGTCGGGGACACTGTCTGCTACGATGCCGCCTCCGGCCTGGACGTATACTTTTCCGTCCTTTTTCACGGCCATGCGGATGGCAATGCAGGTATCCAGGTTTCCAGTGAAGTCCAGATACCCCAGCGCTCCGCCGTAGATGCCGCGCTCTTCGCTTTCCAGCTCCTCGATAATCTCACATGCCCGGATCTTCGGCGCACCGGAAAGGGTTCCTGCGGGAAGCACGGACTCGATTGCGCTCAGGCCGTCGCAGCCTTCCCGGATATCGCTTTCTACCTGGGAGCAGATGTGCATGATCTTGGAATAGCGGTGGATCATCATGTATTCTGTCACTTCCACCGAATCGAATTTTGAAATCCGCCCCA
>JAHZHG010000253.1:0-1927 GCA_019420425.1 Clostridiales bacterium | reverse complement strand
CCTCGGTCTTGAGCCGGCGACCGGAAAGGTGGTCAGCCGTCCGTTTTCCAGCCGGACCAGCGTCTCCGGGGATGTGCTCATGATTTCCTCTCCGTCGATGCTCAGATACACCATATAGGGTGAGGGGTTGGTGGTCCGCAGTACCCGGTAGGGATTGATGAGGCTGCCCTCGTAGGGGCTGGTGAACTGACGGGAAATTACAGCCTGGAAAATATCGCCGTCCACAATGTATTCCTTGGTCTTTTCCACCAGACTGCGGTACTCCTCCCTGCTTACGTTGCAGGTAAACTGGATCTTGCTGGGGGACACCGGGATATCCGGTACATCCTTGCTGCGGATCATATTGATGGCATCCTGGATTCTCGCCGTCGCTTTGCCGTAGTTTTCCATTACCCTGTCTGTTTTCATGTTTACAATGATGCTGATTTTCTGCTTCAGGTGATCGTAGGCGATTACCTGGTCAAACAGCATCAGGTCGAAATCATTGAAGGTTCCTTTTTTTATCTTCAGCACCGGCTCGGCATAACCGATCATGGCGTAGGAGAAGTAGCCCACAAAGCCGCCGGCAAAGGGCGGCATACCTGCCAGCTTCGGCGCACGGTAGCCCTTCATGATCCCCCGGATCACATCCAGCGGCCGATCTGTTTTGATCTGGCGCTCCTCTCCGTTTTCTTCAATCGTAACTGTCCCGTTTTTGCAAAATACCCGCATTACCGGGTTCAGGCCGAGGAAAGAATATCTTCCCCATTTTTCCCCGCCCTCGATACTCTCCAGCAGATAATACCGGCTGCTAATGCTGGCCAGCTTGCGCAGCAGGGTAATCGGGGTAACTACATCTGCATAAATCTCTCTGCATACCGGAATCACGTCGTAGCTTCCGGCGAGCTGTAAAATTTTTTCACAGTCCGGGTACATATTTAACCTCCTTGTTTAATTCAATTCGTTCGGCTTCTGATGAAAAATTTCCTAAATAATATAAAAAAAGCTTCTGCCCCCTCACTAAGGGACAAAAGCTTATACTTCTGCGGTACCACCCAAATTGCCGTAATACGACCTCTCTGTCATGTACAATCATACATGCCTCGCGGATAACGGGTGAGGCCCCCGTCAGCACCTACTCCCCACCGGTTTCGGCCTGCCCTCACAAGTCCATTCAGTAAACCCGCATTACTGCCTTTCCACCACCGGCAGTTCTCTGTGAATCCGTGTTGTTTACCTACTTCTCTCGTTCAACGGTTTAACACTTTGACTTATTACAGTATACTCTACGATTGGCAATCTGTCAAGAAAAACCTCAGCATTTCCTGCCGGCTGTTTCCAGCTCAGCAATTCTCTTTCGAAGTCTTTCCATCTCCTCCGCCTGCCGGTCCAGTTTTTCCTCCTGCTGTCCCAGCATTACCTTCCACTCTTCCAACTGGGCGTCTTTTTGCTCCAGCTGGGCGTCCTTTGTCTCCAGCTCCACGCCTTTCTTTTCCAGCTCCGCGCCTTTCTTTTTTAGCTCCACATCCTTCTTTTCCAGTTCCGCATCCTTCTTTTCCAGTTCCGCATCCTTCTTTTCCAGTTCCGCATCCTTTGTCTCCAGCTCCGCATCCTTTGTCTCCAGCTGGATATCCATTTCTGCTAATTTGCTATCCATTTCCGCCAGCGCAGCTTTCTTTCTGTCCACTTCCTCCTGCAGTTCGTCAATCATATACTGCACCGTATTTCTGTCCAGTTCCTGCAATTCTCGGGAAAACATCTGCATCAACCTTTCTGTATTCCGGCATATATTGTATACATGCTCATACATGGCGCGGAATTCCGGAAATGCTTCGATGACGGAAGTGATGACCTCCGGGTCATCCTCGCTGAGGAAGGCCAGCCATGCGTCGAGCTCGCTTCTTATGCCTCTATTTTGCAGGTTTTTCCGGAAGATGTCAAGCGGGAT
>JAHZHG010000252.1 GCA_019420425.1 Clostridiales bacterium | reverse complement strand
ATCTCGTCGTCATCCACATCCCGGTATCCGTCAAACTGCTCCATCAGCCTTGACCTGATCTCTGTGTAACGCTCTTCATCCATTTCTGTTTTCCTCTTCCTCCCATAGCAGCTTTCTCACATAATTTCCCATTTCCCCGAAAACCAGCTGATCCGTCGTGCCGCCTGCCGGGCCCTTCACCAGGGGAAGCTTCAGCCTTTTAAGCTTTTCTTGGATATCTCCGCAATCCATCAGCTGCAGCATATGCTCAAACTGGGCGGCCTTTGCCAGAGATACCTCATCCTCCAGAATCGGCATATAAATCTTCCGGCATTGGCGGAAAATCCGGTACATATCGTCCAGATGCCCGCCGATATCCAAAATCAGGATATCGTAGCCGCTCTGCTCCGCCAGACTGCCAAAAAATACCAGCCACTCCTCCCCGGTAATGGTACGCAAATCCATAGGTGAAAGGGCAGGGGGAACGTAATCCAGATGGTGAAACTGTCGGATCAGGCCGCTTAATTTAAACAGCATGGCATCCCTGCGCTGCCGGGAAAAATACAAAAGATCTGTGATATCCCGGTCATACACCGTCTGGAACAGCTCCTCAAAGCCGGCGTACTCCTCCAGATTCAGGTATAATACCTGCTTTTTTTCTCCCAGTATTTCCCCCAGAGTCAGCGCAAAAGAGGTCTTTCCGCAGCGGGATACCGGGGAATATACGCCGTAAAGCTCTGTCCTGGACAGCGCTGCCGGCACCGGGATCACCTGCTTTTGGACAGCATAGTAGTTCATCACCTCCGATATCAGCGAATCAGAGGCCTGATACTTGTAAACGGAAGGGTACTCCTCCAGATCAGGCAGGCTCTCACCTTCAGATAAAATTACAATCCGACGGATATCCAGCCGTTTGATCTCATTGCACATGGCGTTCGTAGAGATCAGCAGGATTTCTATGGGATTTTCTTTTGCAAAACTGATCAGGCTCTCTATGTTTGTAAAAGCCTGTACTTCGAAAGGCGTGGTTCGACGCTCGTTCATATACTCCATGAGGCTGCAGGCATAGGATGACTCCAGGTCACAGACGGCAAAAATACTTTTTTTCAATACACTCCTCCTATATGGCACAGGATACTGAAAAAAACAGGTACGGAAAGGTATAGATGGCTGCTTTTTTCGGTTTTATCCAGATATGGTTTCCATGTTCCGGTTGTTGAATATTCGCGGAAATAAGCGAAGAAATAGTTTAGACGATGCCGCAGGTTGCGACGGTGAAAAATCAGAATCGCGGAAATACATCCGCCGATCAGAAACGAATATAGTATACAATAAAATCCGGCTGTCGGCCCCAGCAGACCGCCGAGGGCAGATAAAAGCTTGATATCTCCGGCTCCTATCATGCGGAAATAGTACAGGGTCCATAACAGAAGCAGCGGCAGAAGAATACCTGCCAGAAAGATAATCAGCCCTGCTATACCGCATATCCGGATATAAAAGGTCAGCCCGGAAAGGTATCCCGCCAGAATAAGACGGTTGGGAATCTTTTTTCTGGTCAGATCCATAAATACGGCTATGCCGGACAGACACACCAGAGAAAGCGTCTGTAAGTAATCCACTCAACACCTCTTTTCTCTTTTTGATGTCACCATTATATCCGACAAAGCCGTATTTGTAAATAGCTTAAGATGAACTTATTATTAATTTGTGAATTTCTAACAAATTTTTATTTACCGCAATTTTCAGCATTTTGACAAGAACTGCATCCATGGCTGCACGCCCAAAGCCGATCTGCCGTTGGTTTCCAGTTTTCGGCGTATGCCTTTGTTTTCTCGCAGAGATGCTCTACGCTTTCCGGACTCTGCAGATCTGTGGAATGTGCACCGGTTTTCTTTATGATTTCCTGGATTTTCTCCGGATTTTCCAGCATAGGGCAGGGACGGAGATGGTTTTCATTGAACGGCTGTCCGTCGTGATAAGCCATAAACAGCGGGGACCTCAGGCATTCCAGCAGGCTCTTTTCCCGGATATTGCTGTCCGAATAGTGGATAAATACACAGGGATCCACGTCTCCGTTTGCGTTGATGTGCAGATAGTTCCTGCCTCCGGCAATACAGCCGCCCACGTATTCGGCGTCATTCTGGAAGTCCATGCTGAACAGAGCCTTTGTCTTTCTAAATTCCCGGATCCGGTGATAGACAAGCTCTCTCTGCTCCGGCGTAGGCATAAGGATAGGAGCGGCATCATTTCCTACCGGCATATAGTGGAAATACCAGACAAAAGACGCGCCCCAGGCAATCATCTGGTCATAAAATTCTTCGCTGCTGATCCGGTCATAGTTCTGGCTGGTATAGCAGCAGGAAATACCAAAGGGCAGCTTATTGCGTTTCAGAATATCCATTGCGCGGACTACCTTATCAAAGGAACCGTCGCCGCGGCGGGAATCATGGCTTTCCTCATCTCCCTCCACGCTGATCGCGGGGATAAAGTTTTTCACCCGGAGCATCTCCTGTGCAAAAGCTTCGTCAATCAGGGTTGCATTCGTAAAGGACAAAAATACACAGTCCGAATGCTTATTGCAAAGGGCCAGTAAATCCTTTTTGCGCACCAGAGGCTCTCCACCGGTGTATATGTACATATAGATACCCAGCTCTTTTCCCTGAAGGATGATCTGGTCAATTTCATCAAAGGTCAGGTTCAGACGGTTTCCGTACTCCGCAGCCCAGCATCCTGTGCAGTGGAGATTACAGGCAGAGGTGGGATCAAGCAGGATTGCCCACGGTATATTGCAGTTGTACATATCCCGGTATTTCTGCTGGGTTTTCCATCCAATCAGATTTGCATTTAAAAAGAAATTCGTAAACACTGTTTTGAGAACAGCCGAATCTGTCTCCTTCATAATCCGCATAATCAGCTGATACCAGTTTGATTCCGGATCATTTACCACGGCACGGATAGCGTTTCTCTGTTTGGGAAAGCTGTTTTCTCCCTCCCCGGCAAACCGGTCTACCCATTCCATCAGCTTTGGGAGATTTTCCTCCGGATTTTTTTCAATATAATTATATGCCTTTGTAATACCAAACTTTTTCAGCTCTGTTCCTATCATATCGCATATCCTCTCTTTATCTGTTTAGTATATTCCTGAATACAATGAGTATATGCGAAATAAGATTGATAATAAATAGACAAAATTCCCATCTTGTTTAAATTTAAACAAAACGGGAATTTTGTCTATTTTTGTATTATTTCTGGTCGCTTTCGTATAAAAAGCAGATATATTCATCAATTGCAGAAAAATTTACCCTGCATTCGCCGGAAAATATTCTCACCGGCACCATATCGGAAAACCCGTAGATCACCGGATATTCCTCATTTTCCAGATCATATACAACTACCTTTTTCCGCTCCGGATCTACAATCCAGTATTCCCTTACCCCGGCTACTGCATATTTCATCAGCTTAGTATAGTTGTCCTTCCTCTTCGTCGTTTTGGAGAGAATCTCTACGACCAGATCCGGAGCGCCGTATATCAGCCCCCGCTGAAATTTTTTTCTGTCGCAGACAATCATCACGTCGGGCTGAACGATCGTCCGGTCATTGCAGTCCAGCTGGACATCCAGAGGAGCGTAGGCCGCAATACATTTTCCCTCTTTTTTTCGGATAAAATCGGAAAAGCTCCGGAAAATCTCGCCGCTGATCAGCTGATGGATATTGGATGGGGAAGCCATGTCATAGAAAACACCGTCAATCATCTCCACCCTGCGCTCTTCAGGAAGCGCATAGTAGTCCTCAAGCGTATATTCGCCCTGCTGTTTTTCCGCTCCGTATACAGACTCTGCCTCTCCCAGGATATCGTCGGCTTTTCTGGCCAAAACCCTTTCCAACGCCTGGAGAGTATCATATCGGGGGGCTCTTGTAATACCTCCCAATACCTTCTGTACCGTTCCCAGAGGCAGCCCGGAAAGCTCCGCAATCTGCTCATAGGAATAGCCGAGCTCCCGTTTTCGATTTTTCATTTCTTCAATGGTCATATGGATGTCCTTTCGTTCGGCGTTTCTATTTTCTGATTTTATTTTACCATAAAATCTATCCATTTTTCAACCATTTATCCGTTTTATTTCCATTTTTATCAGATTTATTTCTGGAAGGTTTGAATCATATACTCCAGACTGCCGTCCAACAGCTTGATCATCCGCTCTATATCTTCCATATATTCATTATCCATATCACTGTTTACCCAACGCAAAAGGAGATCTACGAGAATTACAATAGACACATGGACAATAAATTCCTTATCCTTTTCGTCTACATTCCGCCCTCCCATTCTTTCATTTATCAGCTTTTCCGCGATGGGATAAAGATAGCGATCCAGATTTTTCTCAGCCATAGACCGATCAATGTAGTACATCACATTCTGGATAATCTGCTTGTTTTCCCGCAGATACCTCATCATCCGATAAAATGCTTCCTGCCAGTTTGAGGCATCCAGCCCATCCCCGATTATCCGACTACCCTCCAGGGAAAAGAGATATTCTGCTAAATCGTAAATATCTTGAAAATTGTAATAAAATGTCTGACGGTTCACATCACAGCGCTGCACGATTTCCTTTACGGTAATTTTATCAATGGATTTCTTTTCTAAAAGTGATTTTAGTGAATCAGCAAGCAGCTGTTTTGTCATATGAGCCATTTTTTCCCTCTCTTTCGTTGTATGATGTATAAAGTATACTTTTTTACTCAGTGGATTTCCGGACGCCCTGGCAGACCCACTATCCCCCTCAGACACGGCAAATTTTGCCCCTT
>JAHZHG010000251.1 GCA_019420425.1 Clostridiales bacterium | reverse complement strand
CACAACATGGCTGAGGTCAATTTCCATGTACTTGATGTGGAAAACCTGCGGATGCATTACAACCGGACGCTGCTTTGCTGGGAAAAGAACTACCGGGAACACATAGATGAAGTAAAAAAGATGTTCGATGAACGGTTTGCCCGAATGTGGGATTTGTATTTGTCTGCATGTGCGGCAACCTTTCACAATGGAATTATCGACTTGCACCAGATATTGGTGACCAAGGGAATGAACAATGCCCTGCCGATGACCAGATGGTATTAATATGGGACATTAGAGAGGAGAGCAGGAGTACAGAGGATGACAGAAGAGATGAATAACAGACAGACGCTTTTGGTCGGTATCGATGTGGGCTCCACAACGACAAAAGCGGCTGTCATTGACGGAAAACGCTTGGTATATGCAGATTACCGGAGGCACAATGCCAGCCAGGTGCAGAGCGTTTGCCATGCGCTGAAAAAGCTGGGGGAGCAGTTTCCGGGAAGGCAGCTGCGTCTGGCAATGACCGGCTCCGGGGCAAAGCCCATTGCAGAAGTATTGGGCGTACCGTTTATCCAGGAGGTAGTGGCCAACGCCATTGCCCTGCGGGAAAACTATCCGGATGTCCGGACGGCGATAGAGCTTGGCGGACAGGATGCAAAAATTATCTTTTTCCGGGAGAAAAAGGAGGATGGTACGTTAGATGTTTCGGATATGCGCATGAATGGCAGCTGCGCAGGCGGAACGGGAGCTTTTATTGATGAGATCGCCTCGATTTTAAAGACGCCGGTGGAGGAATTTAACGCGCTGGCCGAACAGGGAACCGGTGTCTACGACATTTCCGGGCGCTGCGGCGTTTATGCCAAAACAGACATCCAGCCATTGCTGAACCAGGGAGCGGCCAAATCGGATCTGGCCCTTTCTGCGTTCCATGCGATTGCCAAGCAGACCATCGGCGGGCTGGCCCAGGGACTGGATATACAAAAGCCTGTGGCCTTTGAGGGCGGGCCCCTGACCTTCAATCCCGCGCTGGTGCGGGTGTTTGCCGAACGGCTGGGACTCTCCGATGAGGAAATCATCCTGCCGGAGCATCCGGAGATCATTATTGCCTATGGGGCTGCGCTCTCCCTTTGCACGATGTTCAGCGAAAAGGAGCAGAGTTATCTGGCCGGAGAGCTGGCAGAGCGCCTTGAGGAAAGCCAGAAAGCGGGAAAGACAGGGGAGGAGAGCAGAACAAAGCCGTTTTTCTCCTCGCCCAGGGAGCGCGACGCATTTCTTGAGCGGCACCGGCTGCCGGACGCCATACAGCCCCCGGAGCCTCATCCCGGTCAGACCGTGCGCGCATATCTGGGTATCGATTCGGGAAGCACCACGACCAAGCTGGTATTGATCGATGAAAATGAGCAGCTTTTGGATTCCTTTTACGCGCCGAACGAGGGGGAACCGCTGCAGGTGGCCAAAAATGCGCTGATTGCCATACGCGACCGCTATCGCAGGGCAGGGGCCAGGCTGGAGATTATCGCGGCGGGGACTACCGGCTATGGCGAGCTGCTTTTTGCTAAAGCCTTTGAGGCGGAATGCCATGTGGTAGAGACGGTCGCCCATGCCCGGGCGGCCGAAAAATACATCGGCGACGCAACGTTCATCCTGGATATTGGCGGACAGGATATGAAGGCGCTCTGGATCGATAACGGCATCATCACCAATATTGTAGTAAATGAAGCGTGTTCGTCCGGCTGCGGTTCCTTCCTTGAGAACTTTGCGGCTACTTTACATATCCCGGTGGAGAAAATAGCGGAGGCTGCATTTTCCTCTGAAAATCCGGCCGCCCTGGGAAGCCGCTGCACGGTGTTCATGAACAGCAGCATCATTACCGAGCAAAGGAACGGGCGGTCAGCGGAGGACATTATGGCCGGACTCTGCCGGTCTATCATCGAAAATGTGTTTACCAAGGTAATCCGCATTGCCAATCTGGACAGCCTTGGGGACAAGATCGTCGTGCAGGGAGGAACCTTCCGCAACGATGCGGTATTGTGCGCCATGGAGCAGTACATGGGAAGAGAGGTGGTGCGGGCGCCGTATCCGGGACTCATGGGGGCGATCGGCGCCGCGCTGATCACGAAGGAGCGTTTTTTGCAGGGCGGCGGAAAGCAGTCGTTTATCGGGCTGGATGCCCTGGATACGTTTTCCTACGCCCAGGAGGCCAATTCTCCGTGCCCGTTCTGCGGAAATCACTGTAAGCGGACGATTGTGCGCTTCTCAAACGGAAACTTCTGGATTACGAATAACCGGTGTGAGCGGGGAGAGATCCTGGGGGATCCAAAGGACGAGCAGGTGCGTATGCAGCTGAAAGAAAAAAAGGAGAAGAAAGACCTGGTTCCCAACCTGTTCCGCACCCGGGAAGAACTTCTGCTGAGCGACTATCCCTATCCGCGGCTGGAACCGGAAAAGCATATTACAATCGGTATTCCCCGCGTGCTTTCCTTCTGGGAAACCATTCCCTTCTGGACGGTGTTCTGGAAGGCGCTGGGATTTACGGTAAAGCTGTCGCCGGACAGCACCCGTAAAATCTACGAAAGCGGCCTGTCTGCCGTGACCTCGGATACGGTATGCTTTCCGGCAAAGCTGGTGCACGGCCATATCCGCAGTCTGGTAAAAAGCGGCGTGGATCGTATCTTTATGCCGTCTATTACAACGGTCGCCTCAGAAAATACGGAAAGGACCAGCCAGTCCATGTGTGCGGTGGTAAAGGGGTATCCGATTGTAGTGCGCAATTCGGATAATCCCCAAAAGCGCTGGAATATCCCGTTTGACGCGCCGCTGTTCCACTGGTATACCGCCCAGGACCGCGACAGGCAGCTGACGGCATATATGAAGGAGAACTTCGGCATATCCGCGGAGCACACCCGGCAGGCGATGGAGGCCGGGGACAAGGCCCAGAAAGCCTTCCGTCAGGAGCTGTTAAAGGAGGGCGGAAGGGTCTGTGAGGAGGTCAAAAAGCAGGGCGCCTATGCGGTGGTGCTGGCATCCCGCCCCTATCAGAATGACGCGCTGGTCAACCATGACCTGCCGGAGATGTTTACCAGGCTGGGCATCCCGGTGCTGACGGCGGATTCCGTGCCGGGGGCGGACCAGGTGGATCTGAGCCAGAGCCGCCTGGATGTGGTAAACAATTATCACGCCCGGATGCTTTCCACCGCAGTCCTTGCCGCGCAGAAGGAGTACCTGGAGTATGTGCAGATCGTCAGCTTTGGCTGCGGGCATGATGCATACCTTTCGGATGAGATTATCCGCCTGATGAAGGAGATTTCCGGGAAAACGCCGCTGGTTCTGAAGGTGGATGAGAGCGACATCCAGGGGCCGCTGCGCATCCGGGTGCGCTCCTTTGTGGAAACCATTTCCATGCGCCGCGACCGAAAACAGAAGCTGGCCGTAAAGAGCCTCAAGGATCCCTATCCGGTGAAGTTTGTCAAGGAATCCAGAAAGGAAAAGATTGTTCTGGTGCCGAATACCTCCCATGCGTTCAGCCGCATCATGTCGGCGGCGTTTACGAAGCAGGGCGTCCGGGCTGAGCCGCTGGATGTGGGGCGGGAAGAGGCGATCCGTCTGGGAAAGCAGTATGTGCATAATGATATTTGTTTCCCGGCGCAGATCGTTATTGGCGAAGCGCTGGCGGCGCTGCGAAGCGGAAAGTATGACGATCATGAGGTGGCCATCGGAATGGGCAAATACATCGGCGACTGCCGGCTGACCCATTACAGCGCGCTGCTTAGAAAGGCGCTGGATGACGCAGGATATGCCCATGTACCCATCATTACCAATGATGACGTGGATTATCACAACATGCATCCGGGCTTCCGCATGAGCGTGCCCTCCGCCCTCCGTATTGCCTTTACCCTTCCCATGGTTGACGTGCTGGAAGAACTGCTCCGCAAGATGCGTCCGTATGAGCTTGAGGCAGGAAGCGCGGATCGGGCATTTGAGCGTGCGCTGGACGAGGTGATTGACGGCCTGCAGAAGCACGGGATCAGCGGAGCGCGCCGCGGCTTTGAAAAAGCCATAGACATCATGAAAGAGGTAAAGTATGACCGTTCCCGGCGAAAGCCCCAGGTGCTGATCGTAGGAGAGTACCTGCTGAATTTCCATCCCGGAGCGAATCATGATATTGAGCGCTATCTGGAAAAGAATGGATTTGAAGTAATTGAGGCCCGCATGACCGACGTCATCCGGAAAACCTATTTCTACCAGCATGCCCAGATTAAGGAGTACCATTTGAAAAAGCCGGCCATACAGAAGGCGTGGTATGGCACAGCGGATTCCAGCTTTAATGTGGCCCATGATCTGACCGACGCCATCGCCAAAAAGCATCCGCTGTATTCTCCGGCCTGCCGGATGCAGGATCTGGTAAAGGAAAGCGACCCCATTATCCATCACACCTTTGACGCCGGGGAGGGCGTCCTGATTCCGGGAGAAATCCTCCACCACGCCAAAGAGGGCTGCCGTGCCTTTGTCATTCTGCAGCCCTTTGGCTGCCTGCCGAATCACGTCGTCGGAAGGGGAATCGCCAAACGGCTAAAGGAGCTGTACCCGGACGCACAGATCCTCCCGCTGGATTATGATCCTGACGTCAGCTTCGCCAATATTGAAAACCGGCTTCAAATGCTGATGATGAGTATCCGAAACGAGAGCCATAAAGAAGAATAAACAGAAACAGCGTGTCCGGAAAAACCGGCGTGACTTTCGTCACGCCGGTCAGACTGTAGACAAAGTTGGTGCTGGAGTTGTTCTCCAGCACCACTTTTCTGT
>JAHZHG010000250.1 GCA_019420425.1 Clostridiales bacterium | reverse complement strand
TCCGGTGTTGAAGGTGTAGCTGTAGCCGTCATCGCCCTGGATAGTCACTGTTCCATTGTCGGAAGCGGTCACTGTGCCGTAAATCGTCGCATAGTTGCTGGTGCTTTCGTCGCCGCTGTTCCCGTCTTCGTTGCTGGTCGTATCCTCACCTGAGCTTCCCGAATCGGGCTGGTTGAAGGTGAGGTAGTTTTTGGAAACATATCCGGTCACGCCGTCATAGCTGACCTTGTACCAGTTATCCGTCTCGCCGACAATGCTGACCATACTGCCTGTATTTACGCCGCCGATGATATCTGAACCGGTTCCCGGATGCTGTCGAATATTTACTCCTCCCGTAGCCCACATGCCGAAGCTCTCTGCGTAGGCTACTTCGTTCGCTTCCTCCGCTGCGCTCTGATCGTCAGTGGAAGCGCTGTTTTCCTCCTCATCGTCCGTCTCTTCGGTCTCGGCTGTCGTGTCCACCTTCTGGGTAGTCATATAGGTCTTAATCACATAGCCGATATTTCCCTGGACATTTACCTTAAACCAGTTCGTCGTCTCGCCGACAACCGTTACCTGATCTCCTTTGCTGAAGGAGCCGATCACGTTGTCGCCGTCTTTATCCGGCTCGCTGCGCAGGTTCACATCATTGTCAGAGATATACAGGGTGATGCTGGAATCGTAATCCTTCTCGCTGGCTTTCTCTGCCTCCGCCGTGCCGGACTCCGCATTCGGGTTCGCATTCGTCTCCGTCTCCGTCTGCGCCGTGGTTCCTCCTACGGTAACTCCCTTAAGGGTTTCGTCGTGGAGGACCTGGAAGCTGTCCACCGCGTCCTCTACCTTTTTCAGCATCTCCTTGTCGTCCTTCATTACATTGCCGACAACCACGTATGAATGGTCGGCAGTTACCAGTGTGTAATTGAGCTGATAGGTGAAGGTCGCATCCTGTGAATTGTTCTTTACCTCATATCTGGTGTATTCTACCCCGGATACCAGATTGTGTGCAAAGCTCACCACCTCGTACGGTGGGTTGGCCGTCTCCGTACCGTTGAGCACGGATACCAGCTCCTCCTCTGTTTTGTAAAGGGTTGTATTCTGCACATTGCTGCCCTCAGCGTGGCTGATGCTGATTGCAGCATCCGTACCGGAAATAAATGTACGCGTCGCATCCGTATCTTCTCTGGTTGTCCAGGTTCCATCCGGAAGGGTAATCTTAATCTTCTTGTCGCTGGAAGTAAACTCCACCGGATCTTGGGATACCGGCGCCTCCGTCTCTTTCGGTGCTTCCGTAACCGCTTCCGTCGGTGCTTCCGTGCTCAGGGGTGTTTCCGAAGTCTGTTCGGTCTCCCCGTTATTCTTGCCGCAGCCGGAAACTGCCAATGTAATTACAGCAGATGCGAAAAGTACCCGAATAAGTGCTTTTCTTTTTGCCATCTGAATTTCCTCCTTATTAATTCTCCTCCCGGCACAGTCTACCCTCCTGTGCCTGACAACGTTATTATACGACAAAAAAATTTTGAAGTAAACCGCTTTAAGCAAAAGTTAAGGGACTTTTTTCAATTATCCGGGGACGGCTGACGCTTTGGCTGGGGTTTGGCGCTTCGCGGGGATTAAATCCTATTACTGCTCACTGCATGACTAAGGTCTGAACAGCGGCCACACTGTTTTATAAATAATAAATGATATTTTCCGTCTTGACAATTTTGAGGTCCTTCGGTATAATATACTTACAACGTGTAGCGTGACTGCGTAATCCCAGTTGCCGGCTACACGTTATTTTTTGTTTGGAGGCGAATACATGAAAAAATGGAAATGCAGCATTTACGGATATCCTGCCGCAGTCAGGACTGTTTCCGCATCCGTAAAAGAAACGATTAAACAGGTTACATCGTATGCAGTGTGCAGCCAAGAGGCATAAGTCCAGCTCTTGTCTGCGCACTTTTTTTATACGAATTTGGAGGTAAAACAAAAATGGATAATAAATCCAACGCTTTTCTGGAAACAGAAAAAATCGGGAAATTGATGCGTAAATACGCAGTTCCCTGTATCATTTCTCTTCTGGTTGCCGCGCTGTATAACATCGTAGACCAGATTTTCATTGCAAATGCAGATTACCTCGGTTCTTACGGTAATGCTGCCAACACGGTTGTGTTCCCGCTGACCGTTGTCGCTCTTTCGATTGCCGTGATGATCGGCGACGGCTGCTGTGCATTTGTCAGCATCAGTCTCGGCGCCGGAAAAAAGACGGAGGCCCACAGAAGCATCGGCAACTCCATTTTGCTCTGCATCATCAGCAGCATTGTGCTTACCGCAGTTTATCTGATCTTTATGGAGCCAATCCTGACCTTTTTTGGCGGGAAGGTAAATCCGGAGACCTACGCCTGCGCAAAGGAATATTTCTTCTGGATCGCTCTTGGCATCCCGTTCTATATGTTCGGCCAGGCGATGAACCCGATTATCCGTTCTGACGGCAGCCCGAAATTTGCCATGTTTGCCACCGTTGCCGGCGCAGTCACCAATATTATCCTGGATCCCATCTTCATTTATCCGATGAAAATGGGCATGATGGGTGCCGCTGTTGCAACCGTAATCGGCCAGATACTGACCGCCGTGCTCTCCATCTGGTATTTGTTCCATATGAAGGCAGTGAAGCTGGAAAAAGGCAGCTTCGGCATTTGGGGCGGCCTGATGAAAAGATTTCTTACCCTTGGGATTACCAGCTTCCTGTCCCAGATTTCCCTCGTTGTCTCCATGGCGGCCGTGCAGAACATGTGCACCAAGTACGGCGCTATGGATGCCGTATTTGGCCAGCCGGAGTATGCGCAGATCCCGCTGGCGGTACTGGGTATCGTAATGAAATTTTTCCAGATTGCCATTTCCATTGCCGTTGGTATGGCTGCCGGCTGTATTCCCGTGGTCGGCTATAATATCGGCGCCAAGCGCAAGGACAGGGCCAAAACACTTTTTACTTATCTGCTCATCGCCGAGGCGGCTGTCGGCGCGGTTGCTTTTCTGATTGTTGAGCTGCTGCCGACTCAGCTGATCGGCATATTCGGCGCGGCAAACGAAAGCGCCTATTATACGGATTTCGCAGTAAAGAGCTTCTGTATCTATCTGTGCATGATGATCCTTGCCACGGTAAACAAAGGTACCTTTATCTATCTGCAGGCGTTGGGAAAAGCCGTGGAATCTACCCTGATTTCCCTCACCCGTGAGATCATCTTCGGGGTATTCCTGCCGATTATTCTTCCGATTTTCTTTGGTCTGGATGGCCTGCTGTATTCCTTCCCGACAGCGGATGTGCTGACCTTTACTTTTGCGGCATTTATTATCCGGCGAACCTATAAAGAGCTAAGCGCTGATTAACGCGTTAAATTAAAGGAGGTAAATAAAATGAGCAACCGAATTATCACCATCAGCCGTGAATTTGGCAGCGGCGGCCGCACAATCGGCAAAAAAACGGCGGAAAAGCTGGGGATCCCCTGCTACGACTTTGAACTGATCCAGAAAATTGCCCAGGAAAGCGGGTTCACCGCCGATTACATCAAAGAAAAAGCGGAGGACGCAGCCGGGGGCTGGCTGGCTCCCATTCTGTCCGACCGCGCGATGGGTCCGACAAATCAGGACAAATTGTGGCTGATTCAGCGTAAGGTTATCCTCGAGCTGGCGGAAAAAGGTTCCTGTGTTATCGTCGGCAGATGTGCGGACTTCATTCTGAAGGACAAAGCGGACTGCTTAAACGTGTTTATCCACGCCAGCATGGCGTATCGGGCAGAGCGTATTGTAAAGGAATACGGGGAAAGGGAGGAATCCCCGGAGCGCCGTCTGAAGGAAAAGGATAAGCGCCGGGCTGCTTATCACCGTTTCTATACCGACATGAAATGGGGCCATGCCCAGAACTATCAGCTGTGTCTGGACAGCGGTACGCTGGGAATCGATACGTGTGTGGAAATTCTTACAAGGCTGTACTGACCCAGGCTTTCTTTAACTGACAACCAGATAAAAAGGACTCCGGCCGCCGATGGCTGGAGTCCTTTTATCTGGTTTTATTTTGTTCCAAGGGTCTTGTAGGTATACCGGATAACAATGGCAGACATCACAAAGGTCAGGACGTCGGATACCGGCATGGAATAGAGCACGCCGTCCAGGCCGAAGAACAGCGGCAGAAGCATGGCAAAGCCCACGCCGAATACCACCTCACGTACCATGGAAAGCACGGTAGAAATCAGCGCCTTTCCCAGTGACTGCAGGTAGATGAAGGTAGCCTTATTGACACAGGCCAGGATCATCATGCACAGATAAATCCGGAAGGATTTCACGGCGAAATCCGTATAGTAAACGCTCTCATTGGCCGCGCCGAAAATAGCAATCAGCTGTCTTGGCATCAGCTCTACGATGAGCAAAGCAATGGCTCCCACAGCGGCCTCACAGGCGAGCAGCAGCTTAAACAGCTTCAGCGCCCGGTCATTCCGTCCCGCGCCGATATTGTACCCGACGATGGGAATACAGCCTGCCGCCATACCGACTGCGATGGAAATGACGATCTGGAAAAACTTCATGACAATTCCCACCACTGCCATAGGAATCTGGGCATACTGGGCCTGGGAAAAAATCTCATCGAGCGCACCGTATTTCCGAATCATATTGTTGATGGCGGCCATGGCGGCCACCAGGGAAATCTGGGAAAGGAAGCTGCATATACCCAGAGGAAGGAATTTTTTCATCAGCCTTCCCTGCAGGCGGAAGCTGCTCTTTTCCAGTTTCACCGCCTTCATGTGGCACAGGTACCAAATGGACAGTACGGCGGTC
>JAHZHG010000025.1:5322-15842 GCA_019420425.1 Clostridiales bacterium | reverse complement strand
TTGCTGTGCTGGACGAGGACATTTCCTACCAGGAGGCAGCCCTGGTAGAGCCGTTGAGCTGTGTATACAACGGGCAGTGGCTGCTGAACGCTAAACCGGGGGCAGATACCCTGATTATCGGCATGGGGCCCATCGGCATCATGCACATTATGGTGGCAAAGCTGTTCGGAGCCGGAAAGATTTTTATCAACGACCTGAGCACTGAGCGGATGCAGAAAGCGAAGGAATTATTCCCGGATGTCATTGTGCTGGACGGAGATGTGTCTGAGGCGCTGAAAAAGAGAAACCAGAAGGGGGTGGATGTCTGTATTATCGCCGCTCCGGCTGCGATTGCCCAGGCTCAGTCCCTGACTTACATGAATATGAATGGAAAGATCCTTTACTTTGGCGGCCTGCCTAAGGATAGAGAGCAGGTAACCATTAACACGAACCTGATTCACTACAAGCAGCTGAGCATCCAGGGCTGTACCAAACAGAGTGTATTTGAATATCGGTTATGTGCAAAACTAGTAAATGACAAGAGAATTCCTCTGGAATTGATTATGTCAGATACATATGCGATTGACGATTTCCAGAAGGCACTGGATAATGCTGCGCAGGCAAAGGGCCTGAAGCATGTCATCGTATTTGAATAGGAAAATACTGGCCGGCGGAAGGGGAAAGAGCCGTGAATAATAGTTATTTTTTATCGATTGACCTCGGAACAAGCTTTATTAAAGCAGGCGTATATGACGTAAACGGAGAGTGCCGTGCAGTGACGCAGAGCTCCATCAAGAGTGATAACTCCAGACCAGGAGTGTTTGTGCAGAGCGGGGAAGAGATTTTAAACCGTGTGCTGTCCTGTGTAAGCAGGGTTACCGCCCTCCTGGGGGAAGAGAGCAGCCGGATTGCGGCGGCCGGCTTTACCGGACAGATGGCCGGGTTTATGGGCGTGGATAAAGACTGGAATGATATTACCTCCTGGTCCTGCTCCCTGGACACGCGCTATGTTCCTTATGCGGACCGGCAGATGGCCCGGCTCCAAGAGGAATTTCTGGAGGTCGGAGGAACCAATGCCCCGCTGATGGCGCCGAAGTGTGAATGGTTTGTGAACGAGTTCCCCGATCAGGCGAAGCACATAGCCAAATATATGATGATCAGCAGCTATATTATCGGAAAGCTGGGAAATTCCCGGATTGAGGATGCAGTGATTGACTGCTCTTACATTGCATGGACAGGAATGGCAGACATAAAAAGGGGAATCTGGTCTCGGGGCCTGTGTGAGAAAGCAGGCATATCCGAAGAGCTGCTGCCCAGAATTGTAAAATCCAATGAAATCTGTGCGTATCTGGATCCGGAGATGGCGGCCAGGATGGGGCTTCCCGCAAATATTCCGCTGGTATCCGGAGCAGGGGATAAGATCGCAGGCTGTATTGGCAGCGGCGTGCTGGAGCGGGGGGATATGATTTTTGAGGCCTCCTCCTATGGTGCGGTGAGCTGCCTGGTGGACGGCTACCGGCCGGACAGAGAGGAAAAGGATTATGATGCAATCCCTGCATTTACGGATGGCGATTATTATATTCATAAGTACTTTCCGGGCTCCGGAATTACACTGAAGTGGTTTTTGGATAACTTTGCGGGGGACAGCCCGGACTGGAAGAACACCTTTTCCACTATGGAAGAGGCAGTAAAGAAGGTTCCCTGCGGCTCAGAAGGGCTGATGGCCATAGGGCTGCTGGGCGGAAGCGCAATGCCCTTTGACGGAGAGCTGAAGGGCGCCTGGATCGGCCATACCTGGAGCCATCGAAGGGAGCATTTCTACCGGGCGCTGCTGGAGAGCTACGCCTATGAGCTGGCGCTGACGATAGACAGCATGAAAAAGCTCTATCCGGAGTGGAAGGATAAGAGAACGATCAAGATGATCGGAGGCGGGGCCGACTCTACGGTGTGGACACAGATTCTGGCGGACGTTACCGGATATGAAGTTGAACGTCTGGAACGGGATGACGCTGCTCTGTGGGGAACCGCGGTTCTGACCGGCAGCGGCACAGGTATTTTCCAGGATATGAAGAAAGCGGTGGAAAAGACTGTTTGTATCAGGGATCGAATCAAACCGAACCCGGAGAATTTTGTAAAATATCAAAAATATAAAGAACTGTATGCCCGGTTGAAAAAGAATATGCACAATGTGTGTGCAGAGCTAAATGAGATTTCCCGGGAAAACTAGAGCCTGTTTGCATTGCTCCATAAAGGGAAAATACAGCCTGCTGCGCTGTCCCCTTTTTGGAGCAAACCTCCCAAAGGCGCTGAACATGCTCTGAAGAAGAAAGGAGTGTATGCAATGGAACAGCTAAAAGCCCGAATGATACCCATTCGATTTAAGGAAGCAAATGAAAGAGAAATCAAAGAATTTGACCGGCAGATGGAGAGGCTAAAGGAATATTACGGCGATGTGGCCGTTTTTCTGGACCCGGTGCTGGCCGGAGAGGAAATCCCGGAGGCGGATGCCATTGTATTTCCGCAGCTGATCGGCGCAGCATATAACAATAAAGAATGTCTGAAAGCGTATAATAAGCCGATGGTAGTGCTCACCTCTCAGTTTGGGACAGTGGAAATGTGGGACTGGGAGATCATTTCGTTCCTGCGGAGCGAGGGGATGAATGTCTTTTCTCCCTATAATATCGAGCTGGGCAAGGTAGTCCTGCGGGCAATCGCAGTCAGGCAGCACCTGCACGGCGCAAAGTTTATGATGTTCCAGGATGAGCCGGGAGAAGGAATGCAGGCGAATATTTTCAAGCGCTTTTTCTGGTGGGAGCAGCAATGTACGGAGCAGATGGAGAACACCTTTGGCATCCAGATCATTTATAAGAGCTGGAAAGCGGTAAACCGACGGGCAGCTGAGGTGGATACGGATGAGGCCCTGAAGCTTTTTGACACCTGGAACGTGAATGCAGAAGGCGTTAGCGACGAGTCCAAGGCACTGGCGGCAAAGCTCTACATTGCCATCAAAGAGGTGATCGACGAGGTAGGCGGTGTGGACGGCATCGGCGCAAACTGCCTGAATGAGTCCATGCACTGCCAGACCACCCCTTGTCTGGTCTGGAATATGCTGTTTGAAAATGAGGGAATTATCTGGTGCTGCGAGGGAGACACGCTGACTATGCTGAGCACTTATATTCTGTACCAGTCGCTGAAGCAGCCCATTATGATGACCAATATCTATCCCTTCCTGGTGGGAAAAGCGGCCTGTAGCCATGAAAAGATCGACGATTTCCCCGCAGTGGAGGAGCCGGAGAACCACGCATTGGGCGTGCACTGCGGCTATGCGGGCTTTGCACCCCGACGGTTCTGCCCGAAGTGGAAAATGGTGCCCAAGGTGCTGGAAATCGTAAATGATAAGGCGTATATGATCGACTGTGAGCTGCCGGACGGAGACATCACGCTGGCCAAGATCATGCCGACCTTCGACAAGATAACGGTCATTCCGGCCAAGCTGGAAAAATATATCCAGTTCCCGGGTACAGATGCCAGAAACGCTTCATTGATTTACTACCAGAACGGAGAGGGCGTAATGGAAGAGCTTTCCAGCCACCATCAGATGATTATTACCGGTAAGCAGAAAGCAAAGATTGAGCAGATTGCCAAGGTATTTAACTGGGAGACAAAGGTAATCTCCTGAATACAGCTATAGAATGAAGCGTCACAGCCGGAGCAGGGACGGGGAATATTCTCCTCCTGGCTCCGGCTGAATATTTATGGTTGACAAATATAGCGTATCGGTGTATATTGGTTTGCAGGCTAACAGTTAGGAAGCTAATAGTTAGTCTGCTAATTTTTGGCGCAGAAGCTGGTGAGACAGATCTTATACAACATACATCGGGAGGCAGAATATGTGCGGAAACGAGGAAGAAAGAATAGGATTACAGATACGGATAATCTCGAATCTGATGAAGCGCCGCGTTGACCGGAATACCAGAGAGGACGGAGTGGATCACGTCACGGCCACCCACGGCTGGGTGATCCGCTATTTCCGAATGAACGAAGGAAAGGACGTATTTCAACGGGATCTGGAGAAGGCATTTTCCATCCGCCGGCCCACGGCCACGGGGATTTTACAGCTGATGGAGAAAAATGGGCTGATTGTCCGGGAGCCGGTGCCCTATGATGCCAGGCTGAAGAAGATCACACTGACCGAAAAGGCGATTGCCATGGATGATCTGATCGAGAAAGAGATTCTGCGTACAGAGGAGGAGCTGCAGAGAGGGATGTCTGAGGAAGAGGTTCACGAGCTGCTGCGCCTGCTGGCGAAACTCAGAAAAAATATGGAATAAGGAGGATGTCATGATAAAAAAACTACTGAAAAGCGTGCGGGAATATAAGCTGCCATCCATTCTTGCACCGATTTCTGTGACACTGGAGGTAATCATGGAAGTGATTATTCCCTTTTTGATGGCAGATTTGATTGACTATGGAATCAATGCAGGAGATATGGGGTATATCGGAAGGCGTGGCCTTATCCTGGCGCTGTGCTGTGTGATTTCCCTGGGCTTCGGCGCATTCTCCGGTATGTTTGCGGCCAGAGCCTCGGCGGGCTTTGCCAAAAATCTGCGGCACGACATGTACTACCGGGTGCAGAATTTTTCATTTTCCAATATTGACAAATTTTCCACGGCCAGTATCGTCACCCGGCTGACCACTGATGTGACGAATATCCAGAATGCGTACCAGATGATCATCCGTGTAGCTGTACGCGCACCGATGATGCTGATCTTTGCGCTGATTATGGCCTTTCGGGTGAACCACCAGCTTTCATTGATTTTCCTTGCCCTGATCCCGATCCTGGCTGTGGGCCTGTATCTGATCGTTACCCATGCCCACCCGGTATTTGAACGGGTATTCAAAACCTACGACAAGCTGAATAACGTGGTGCAGGAAAACCTGCACGGTATCCGCGTTGTAAAATCCTATGTGCGTGAGGACTATGAAATCCAAAAGTTCGGCGCTGTTTCTTCCGATATTTACCGGGATTTTTTCAAGGCAGAAAAGCTGATGGCCTTTAATGCCCCGCTGATGCAGTTCTGTGCCTACGGCGGCATGTTGCTGATCTCCTGGTTTGGGGCAAAGCTGATTGTGGGAGGTTCCATGACCACCGGTGAGCTGATGAGCCTGATTACCTATGCTATGCAGATTCTGATGAGCCTGATGATGCTCTCCATGATTCTGGTTATGGTGACGATCTCCCGGGCCTCGGCAGAACGGATCACCGAGCTGCTGGACGAAGAGAGCGATATCGTGGACAAAGAACAGCCGGTAACGGAGGTGAAAAACGGGGATATCCGTTTTGAACACGTGGATTTCAGCTACCGGAAGGACAAAAACAAGCTGTGCCTTTCCGGGGTGGAGCTGGATATCCGCTCAGGCGAAACCGTGGGTATCATCGGCGGAACGGGCAGCTCCAAGAGCTCGCTGGTACAGCTGATCCCCCGCCTTTACGATGTAACAGACGGCCGTGTGCTGGTGGGCGGCGTGGATGTGCGGGATTATGACCGCCATGCGCTTCGGGATGCAGTTGCCATGGTTTTACAGAAGAATGTGCTGTTTTCCGGTACAATCAAGGAGAATCTCCGCTGGGGCAACGATCAGGCCTCGGATGAGGAGCTGGAGCGTGTCTGTAGGCTGGCCCAGGCGGACAGCTTTATCCAGGAGTTCCCGGACAAATACGACACCTACATTGAACAGGGAGGAGCAAATGTGTCCGGCGGACAGAAGCAGAGGCTCTGCATTGCCAGGGCGTTGCTGAAAAAGCCGAAGATTCTGATCCTGGACGATTCCACCAGCGCGGTAGATACCAAGACCGATGCACTGATCCGAAGGGCGTTTAAAGAAGAAATTCCCGGTACGACTAAGATTATCATTGCCCAGCGGATCTCATCCATTGAGGATGCAGATAAGATCATTGTGCTGGATGAAGGCCGGGTGGATGCCGTGGGAACCCACGAGGAGCTGCTCGCCGGAAACCAGATTTATCAGGAGGTATATTATTCACAGGTGAAAGGAGGAGCTGAGCATGCCGAATAAGGAAAACATGAAGGCGGGAAGAAAGCAGGGGCCGGGAAAGGCGATGCCGCCCATTCGCCAACCGCTGGATAAGGCCACGGTAAAGCGACTGCTTGGCTATCTGATGGGCCGCCACAAGGCCGGGATGGTTACTGTGCTGGCGCTGATCCTGGTCAGTGCGCTGACCGGTGTGGCTGGCTCGCTGTTTTTACAAACGCTGATTGACGATTATATTGTGCCGCTGATGGTCAGTGAGCATCCGGTATTTTCCGGCCTTTTGCGGGCGATAGCCGCTATGGGATGCATTTATCTGGCAGGCATTCTGGCTACATTTTTCTATAATCTATGTATGGCCAGGATAGCGCAGAGCGTGCTGAAGGACATCCGTGACGATATGTTTGCCCATATGCAGACCCTGCCCATCCGGTATTTTGATACGCATACCTTCGGCGATATCATGAGCTGCTATACCAACGACACGGATACGCTGCGGGAGATGATTTCCCGAAGCATCCCTCAAAGCTTTTCTTCGCTGATTACGATAATCGCGGTGTTTTTTGCCATGCTGTTTACCAGCGTCCCGCTGACGCTGTTTGTCATCGTGTCCATCGCGCTGATGATGCAGGTGACCAAAAAGATTGCCGGAAACAGCAGCACGTATTTCATGAAGCAGCAGAAGTCTCTGGGCGAGGTGAACGGATTTGTTGAAGAGATGATCACCGGCCAGAAAGTAATCAAGGTATTCTGCCATGAGGAGCAGGCGAAAGAGGCGTTTGACCGGAAAAATGAGGAGCTTTGCAGCAGCGCTACCTCGGCCAATACATTTGCCAATATTCTGATGCCGGTGATGGCTAACCTGGGCAATCTGCAGTATGTGTGCATTGCTGTTCTGGGAGGCGCTCTGGCGATAAACGGCGTGGGCGGACTGACCCTGGGCGGGATTGCAGCGTTCCTGCAGCTGAGCAAGAGCTTTACTCAGCCCATCAACCAGATTTCCCAGCAGTTAAATACGATTGTCATGGCCATCGCAGGCGCAGAGCGTATTTTTGAGCTGATGGACGTGGAGCCGGAGGAGGATCACGGCTACGTGACCCTGGTCAACGCCAAGCGGGTAAACGGCGAGCTGGTGGAGACAGAAGAGCGGACAGGACTCTGGGCATGGAAGCATCCCCATGAGGACGGCACCCTGACGTATAAAGAGCTGACCGGAAACGTGACGTTCCATGACGTGGACTTTGGCTACAGTGAGGGCAGCCTGGTGCTTCACAATATCTCCCTGTATGCAAAGCCGGGACAGAAGATTGCCTTTGTGGGTTCTACAGGCGCGGGAAAAACAACGATTACAAACCTGATCAACCGGTTCTACGATCTGGCCGACGGCAAGGTCAGATACGACGACATCAATATCAACAAGATCAAAAAACCGGATCTGCGCCGGTCCCTGGGAATCGTGCTTCAGGATACAAACCTGTTTACCGGAACCATCATGGACAATATCCGCTACGGCAAGCTGGATGCCACAGACGAAGAGGTTTACCGCGCGGCAAAGCTGGCCAATGCCCATGGCTTCATTACCAGACTGCCTGACGGCTATCAGACCATGATTACCGGAAACGGCGGAAACCTGTCCCAGGGACAGCGTCAGCTCCTTTCCATCGCCCGTGCGGCAGTGGCCGACCCGCCGGTTATGATCCTGGACGAGGCAACCTCCAGCATCGATACCCGTACAGAGGCCATCGTGCAGAAGGGCATGGATGCCCTGATGAAGGGCAGGCCGGTATTCGTTATCGCCCACCGGCTGTCCACGATCCAGAACGCAGATGCCATTATGGTACTGGAACACGGACGGATCATCGAGAGGGGAACACACGAGCAGCTGGTGGCGGAGAAAGGAAAGTATTATCAGCTGTATACGGGGGCGTTTGAGCTGTCGTAAGAAAATCATAGGAAAGATGGGGGCACAGCACAAAGGAACCCCCTTGTGCCGTGCCCCCATTTGTAATAAAAAGGGTGCAAGCACATTGAAAATGCAATAGACTTTACACCCTGAGATAGTACAGATTATTTCGTTATTATTTGTAGCATTTTAATACTGCGGTATTCATAGCAATTTGGTTCGTATGCATAACTAATTCGCCAGTGATAATCTGCAGTATACTTGAAACTTCTGTATTGTGCTCCTGCTGTGACGCATAAAATTCAAGTGTTTTGTCATAATTGCGATCAACCTTGGAATCAATTGCATCGATTCTGGAATCGATTGTATCAACCCTGGCATTAATCATATCAACTTTAGAATCGATTGTATCAATTCTGGAATCAATTGCGTCAACCCTGGAATTGATCATATCAACCTTGGAATCAATTGCGTCAATTCTGGAATCGATTGCATCAACCCTGGCATTAATCATATCAACTTTAGAATCAATCGTATCAATTCTGGAATCGATTGTATCAATTCTGGAATCAATCGCATCAATTCTGGAATCGATTGTATCAATTCTGGAATCAATCGCATCAATTCTGGACTCAATTGCATCAACTCTTGAATCGATTGTATCAACTTTTGTTCGGATATCGGAGATATCTTTTTGAATGTTGCCAATGGCATTCTGGGATTGCTGCTGACTGGCAAGTATCTGCTCTAACAGTTCTCTATCTGTCATGCGACCACGCTCCTTTAGTATAAGAATTATACCATTCCCCGGAGGTAAAGTCTATTGAATTTTCAAGGTACTTTGTTGTCTGGCGATGATGGTGCGGCAGGAATAAGGGCTGGAAAATACGAACTTGTTTCTGTCACAGACGGTGAAGCTTTGGAAATATAAGAAAGTGATAAAAGAATAGATGGAAAAGAAATACAAAAATGGAAGCAACGGGGCTCGAACCCGTGACCTCTCGCGTGTGAGGCGAACGCTCATCCCAGCTGAGCTATGCTTCCATATCTGTATTATAGCACGTTCATGGGGATATACAAGTAAAAATTTTATTAAGAAGATATTGACATATTTCAATAACTGCGCTATACTGCCTGTATCGGGCAGCAGACAGTTGGGCGGCTGCCGGAATAGAAATGGAGGACAGGATGGGCAGACCACAGAAACCCCGAAGGGTATCCGCCGAACCGAAAACGGTACAGTTTTGCGCTGTCAGCCAGGAAGCGGGGAGCGGGTGCTGTCGGGCCAGGATTGTGCTCCTGGTAGAAGAGTATGAGGTGATCCGACTTTTGGACTATATGGGCATGACCCAGGATGAATGCGCTGCGCAGATGCGGGTCAGTCGTGCCACCGTCCAGGCGCTGTACTGTGAGGCACGGAAAAAGGTGAGCCGCTTTCTGGTAGAGGGAACGGGCCTGGAGATAGCCGGGGGAAATTATGTGCTTTGCCGGGAGAAAGGAGAAGGACAGATGAAAATTGCAGTTACTTATGAAAACGGAGAGGTATTCCAGCATTTTGGACATACAGAGCAATTCAAGGTTTATACCGTAGAAAACGGGGCGATTGTTTCGGCTGAGGTGATCGACACTAACGGAAGCGGACACGGAGCGCTGGCCGGTTTTCTGCGTGCGCATGGCGTAGACGCGTTGATCTGCGGCGGTATCGGCGGCGGAGCCAGAAATGCACTGGCGGATGCAGGCATCGAGCTGTATCCGGGAGCATCCGGGAATGCGGACGTTCAGGTGGAGTCCTTCCTTGGCGGAAAGCTGAACTACAATCCGGATACGGTCTGCGCGCACCATCATGGCCAGGAAGAGGGGCATGACTGTGGAGGACATTCCCACAGCAGCTGCGGAAGCAGTGGACACGGAAGCGAAACCAGGCAAAGCAAATAGATATGCGCTTAAATGAGGGGCTGCCGCATTGATGCGGCAGCCCCAAATAAGTAATCCGTAAGGAAAGTGCTTCATTTGTCCCGGCTAATCATACAGAAAGCGGCGGTTGTAGTAGCGGCTGTATTTTTTGATTTCCGCGGAAAGCTCTTCTGCGCCCATGCGCTCGCAGAGCGTATCCTCACCGGAAAACAGATTTGTGCCCAGCCCAAGCCGGTTCCCCGGAATATCCACACCAAGGGCGGCAAGGGTGGTCGGGAAAAGATCCAGGGAGGAAAACGCCTGTTTCCTGCTGGCCTTCTGTCCGTTTGCCGGATTGACAATCAGATTGAAAATCGTGCGGTTAAAATCGTTATCTACGGATTCACTGTAGTGGCCGTCCATGGTCAGGTGATCTCCGCAGAGAATGATCGTTGTATTCTCATACCAGGGCTGTTCCTGCGCCCAGGCGATAAACTCGCTCAGCTGCCGGTCAGCGCAGGCAATGACGTTGTAATACTGGTTTTCGTATGTATCCGGGCATTGCCTGCAGACATATCCATCCACACAGTGGGTATCCAGGGTAGCCATGGTGAGATTAAAGGGCTGATCAGATTTGGACAGCTCATCCAGCTCCTTTTTCGTTGCGGTGATATAAATATCACTATCCGGATAG
>JAHZHG010000025.1:0-5312 GCA_019420425.1 Clostridiales bacterium | reverse complement strand
TCTTCATACCCCCACCATTCGTGATAATCCTCGGGAATCCAGCCGTTATCCAGTGCGTACCGGTAATCGCGGATACGGTAATTGCCGTTCTGCTCAAAGTATAGGTCAGTTCCGGCAAATACGGCTTCGGAGCCGATGAGCAGCTCCTGCGTATAGCCATGTGCATCCAGGATATCGCCCAGGTTGGTTATGCCGGGCAGAAATTTGGTAAGCATGCCATAGTCGTCCCTGGCAAGGGGGATGGAGAGCGGAATACCTCCGGTCTGCGCAACCATGGCGGCCATCGTCCAGCTGCAGTTGGCCAGCTCGGTCATCCCGTAGCCGTTTTCATCCTGAAAATAGACATTTTCTCTCTGCAGCCGGGTCAGGTTGGGCAGCAGGTTCTCAGGCTGGTAGCCGCCATATTCTGCGGAGGCAAAGGTAGTCTCAAAGGATTCCAGGAAAATGTAAATCAAATTTCGCTTTTTTTCAGGGAAAACCAGCTCTGCCGTTTCCGGATTGACGTATTCATTTTCATAGAGCGTGGTGGGATGGGTCTGATTGTAGACATAATCCGGCACGCCGAAATGAAAGACTCCGAAAACGAGAGCACCGATAAAGCTGACCGGGGCCAGGACAGCGGTCACTGCCCGGAGGTGTTTTTTCCGGCGAAGGAAAAACAGTATCGCAGCTGCGATAATTACCGGGGGAATGCAATGGCCCAGATAGCTGAAAATGATATCCATGTTTGTTCCGGCTGCCGGAGCAAACATCTGAAAGACAACCTTTTCGAGAGTCAGATCTGCGAAGTACCATTCCAGCCAGCGGTAGGAAGCCCAGATCAGAATGGAGAGCAGAAAAAGGGTAATAGAAACAGGCAGCGCCCATTTGCGGGGCGCCCGTTTTGCTGCTTTCTTCATGATAAATTTGCCTTGCTTTCTTGTATGCTATTTGCTTTCAGTAATGTGGGTAATCAGCAGACGGCGTACGTCGGGGTATTCGCCCAGACCCTTCAGCACGCATCTGGTGGAAAAACCGTTCTGCTCAAACCGGTACCGCCAGGAATCCGGATCGTCCCCGGCCATATCGTTTTTCGCATGATCTCCGGCTACGATCATGAAGGGGGCCAGTACCAGGGTGCGGTAGTGGTTTTCCTTCAGCTGGCGCAGCAGGGAATCGAAGGAGGGGTATGCTTCCACCGTACCGACATAAATGCGGCTGCAGCCGCTGTCCTTGAAGGTGTAGTCCAGGGCGGCGTAGATGGTGTTGGCATAGTGAGTGGTGCCGTGCCCCATGAGGACAAGGGCCTCGTCCTTCTCCAGATCGGAAAAGCTTTCGGCAATAATGCGGATGATCTCCTGATTGTCCCGCTCAGAGCTCAGAAGAGGATCGCCGAAGCGGATTTCATCGAAACGGTCGCGGAAGGCGAGAACGTCCTCCTTCATCCGGTCATTTTCAATACCATTGATCACATGGGTGGGCTGGACGATAACCTGACGGATGCCGTCGGCGGTCAGCTGCTCCATCGCCTCGCTGACTGTGGGGATGGTGATACCGTCCCGGGTTTTCAGCTTTTTGATGATCATCTTACTCGTCCAGGCACGGTATACAGCCGCGTCGGGGAAAGCGGCGGCAATATCCGCTTCGATCGCATCTATCGTAACTGCCCGGGTATCCGCGTGACTGGTGCCAAATGAAACAACCAGGATTGCCTGTGTCTTTGTGCTCATAAATAGCCTCCTGATAATCGTCGTAGTGCCCATAGTGTAACATCAGCACGGAGACAAGTCAAGAATCGATGTGCTTCGACAGGAAATCTTTAGAAAAGAAAAATTTGCCGGGATTCATTCGGTGTATACCCTGGGAAATATTAACTGAATTCCAAACCCTTTCCCACAATCCGACCCCGGTTCTATCTCAACCGCAATTCCCAGCTGCTCCGCATATTTTTTCACCAGATATAATCCCATCCCTGTCGCCTTCTGCCGCTTTGGCCGGCTGCCGGTAAAGCCTTTATCAAAAAGGAAGGGCAGATCCTCCGGAGAGGTACCTTTCCCGTTATCCCGGACAGTCAAATGTATGCTGCTGTCCCGGGAATCCGCAAAGCAGCCAACATAGACAAATCCTCTGTCAGCAGCCGTATACGAAAACGCATTACTAAGCAGCTGAGCAAGCAGAAAAGAAAGCGCCTTACGGTCACTGATTACCTCCAAAGGCTCCAGTCCGGTACGCACCTCTACCTGCTTTTCCTCCGCAATCTCCCGGAAATCCCGGAGGCATTCGTCTGCCAGCCAGGGAAGCGCAATCGGTTCAAACCGGTAATCCACATGATCAGCCTGCAGCCTGGCATAATACAGGATACGCTCCACATCAGCGGATGCAGCATGCTGGACATGCAGCATTCGCTGATATACATAGGGAGACATTTCTTCCTTATGGTTATCCAGCACCAGCGCAGAGAGGGAAAGCGGAGTTTTGATTTCGTGGGTCCATTCTTCAATAAATTCCTGATAACTCTGCAGACGGATCTGCAGCTCATTGACTGCTTCGCGGTTCTCCCCGCAGTCTGGAAAATGCATGTACCGAAGGCTGCCAGGAGGCATCGGTCACCGCAAGAAGCGCCGATTCAGATTTGTCGTCCCTGGCAGATAAAAATTGTTCGAAGGCATCCTGCTGTTTTTTTCTGCATCTGCGGTCGATCCGGTATCCGGCGGCCAGTACCAGGGCGGTAAACAGCAGAATCGCCGCAAGGACGTGCCAAAAGAGCTTCTGATTCGTAATCCAGATCAGAAAGGTGAAAAACAGATCCGTGATCAGCAGCAGAATCCCCCAATGTTTTCCCATTTGTTTCAAGGCGCATTCACCTCCAGCAAATACCCGCGTCCGCGGACGGTCCGGATGATATTGCGCAGTCCGAGGATATCCAGATTCTTTCTCAGCCTGGTCAGGTTCACCTGCAGAATATTTTCATCCACATATGCTTCGCCGCCCCAGACTGCCTGTGAAATGGCGGACCGGGAGACGATTTCCGGATACGCCTCAATGAGCAGCCTAAGAATCCTTCCCTCCGTCTCCGGCAGGACGATATGCGCGCCCTTCCAGACTACCTTATACGTGTCGGTATCCAAGATAAGCTCCCCGGCCTGCACCAGGTTTTTTACCTTGCCGTACGTGTGCAGCAGCCGCTCCGCCCGGGCAGTCAGCCGGTCCGGATGGCAGGGCTTGGTCAGAAAGTCATCTGCCCCCAGCCCCAGGGCGTACAGCTCGTCGGACAGGGCGTCCCGGGCGGTTAAAATAAGCACGGGAAAAGAACCCCGTGTTTTCAGCCACCGACACAGCTCAAACCCGGATTTTCCCGGAAGATTGATATCCAGGATAATCAGATCCGGACGGCTGTCCAGGAGCTCCTGCTCCGGTGCGTCAAAAGAGGAGATACTCGCCACCGAGTATCCCTTCTTTTTAAAGGTATGTTCCAGTTCCTCCCGCAGATACGGGTCGTCCTCAATAATCGTAATCTTATACAAGCGCGCTGCCTCCTTCAGACATGCTCAGGGCCAGTATTTCTTTTCTGCATGTCCGTTCTATTATCGTAACATAAATCCACTCAATTGCAAGAAACAGAATGATGGCAATGGCGGAAAGCAGCGCCACCTGGCCAACGGATGTACCCGCCGGCAGCCGCATCAGGCTGTTAAACATGGACCAGATGGCAAATACGGAGCTTAAGGCGGAAGAAGAGAGCACCAGGACAAAAAACAGCAGAATCTGTTTCTGTGAGGAGCGGCATAGCTCCTTTATATCCGCGCCCAGCATCAGCAGAGTGGCGTAGCGGTGCCTGGTCGCCTGCAGCTGCATCATGTATTTCAGTCCGATAACCGTGTTGGCAATGATCATAAACAGAATACCCAGATAAATCGTAATGTAGCTGCCGGCCACCGTGTAGAACAGATTGCGTCCGATCCCGGAGAGATAGCTTTCATAGATCAGTCCAGTGGGATCTAACACGTCCTGCATTTTCTCGATAGCCAGGATCAGGCCCAGCTCGTCGGTCACGTCCTGGCGAAGATTGGCATTGTAGCAAAATGGTGTGCCGCTGGCTTTCGTCAGCTCCTCATAGCGGTCGTCCGGAAGGATAAGGGCGCTGTAGAGGGTAATCTGCCGGTCAGCGACCACATTATTGCAATACAGCCGGGGGATCAGCGCATAGTCCTCTCCATCGATGGTGACCGAAACGCCCGTCTGCAGTGCGGCGTTCAAAATGGCAGTAAAGCTGCTGTCCTTCATCGAGGTATAAAGAGCTGCCTGGTTATGGCCCAGGGAGAGGGGCGTTTCTCCGACAGATTCCAGCAGATGGTTATAGCTGGATTCGGCAATAAAGTATTCTGTCATGCGGTAAGGCAGGTTTTCCACGATATTTTCGTGTAAATCCGTATCGGAATGGGACTGGGAGAGGAGAGCCTCGGTCAGCTCCGAAGAGGAACAGGAAAGCCCACGCCGTCCATGTCCCAGATACAGCGGATACCAGGAAGCGATCAGCGCCTGGCTCTCTTCGGATTCCAGCAATTTTTCAACTGCCTGTGCATCCCCCTGGATGGAAAAATCGGCGGTCCGTGCTTCTGCCTGTCCGGTGCCTGCGCAGATCCCAATTCCGTAGGCGATGCAGGAGAGGGAAAGCAGAATCAGCAGGGACGCAACGGCCAGCGCTTTGTGCTGGCAGAGTACGTTTTCCTGAATCTGACGGCCGGTAAAGGTGAAGAGCCCGCTGCGGCGGGGAGCACGCTTACGTATACTGTGCCCGACGGAAGCGCCCATTCCGCGGTACAGCAGAAAGGTTCCGACAATTCCCAGAATAAGGATAACGCCCACGATAAACAGAGAAAACCGCTTCAGTGACGTTACGCCCAGCACATAGGCGGCAGCCAGAAGAACAAGGCCGAGAATGAAGCAGAGCCAGCCCGCGCGCAGGGACGGGGCTTTCTGGGTCTGAGCAGAATCCTCCGCAAGCATTGCGGCCGGTTCCATACGGCTGAATTTGGCGCAGAGAAACAGCATGGCAAAAAGCTGCACCAGGATAAAGCCGGCAATCGTCCACAGCAGGGCGGATGCAGAAAAGGAAATCTGGTGGACAATCAGCCCCAGCCCGATCAGCTTTGCCGTAGTCAGGCTGATGGTTTCCGTAAGCAGCAGGGCAATGGGCAGCCCAATCAGCACAGAGATTATGCCGTTCAGCAGGGATTCCCCCATGAGCATGGCAAACAGGCGGCTGCGCTTCATCCCCAGCATCAGATACAGGCCGAATTCCTTTCTCCGGCTGTTCAGCTGATAGTGGCAGG
>JAHZHG010000249.1 GCA_019420425.1 Clostridiales bacterium | reverse complement strand
CAGGTTCAGATGATCCAGGGCCAGTACATCCTTATATCGCTTTACCAGATTTTCAATCAAAATCATTGCTGATCCTCCCTTTGGTTCTCTTGGTGCATTCAGTATAGCGGATCGCCAAAGCAAACGGTAGTGAAATCCCGCAGAAACGGATATGACAAATGTCATATCTCCGGAGAACCATTTGCATTTGTCTCCGCCTCCCTTTATAATAGCGGTAAGCAATCCAAAAAGGAGGTCCTTATCGCCGATGAATCCGTATCTTTCCAGCGCCCTGCTTCTGCTCTTCGGCGCAGCCGCCGAGTTCTTTTTTCCTGACGGCCTCATGGATATTATCGCCTTTTTTCTGGCCATATGCCTGGCCTCCTGCGTACAGTTTGTCTCCAAAGCAGGATTTCTCTACCCGTTTTTTGCTCTGTACTGGTGTATGGCGTTCCGTTTTCCGGTCTTTCTCTGCTTTTTCCCCCTGCTGATCCATGATTTTCTTTCCCTGGGCAGCGGGCCAAACATACACCGGATTCTGATTACCCTCTTTTTGTCCTGTGCTCCGGTTCTGTTCATCCACCGGGAGCTGCTGGCCCTCTCCGGCGCAGCCGCTATCCTGTGCATGAGCTCTGTCGGCGGGCTGCTGGCCTGGTATGAATCCGAAACCCTTCGGCTGCGGAAGCTCTATTATCAGAACATGGATGATCATACCGAGTACCAGAATCTGCTCCGGGAAAAGAACCGCACGCTGCTGGACAAGCAGAATTCGGAGATATACGCTGCCACATTAAAGGAGCGGAACCGGATCGCCCGGGAAATTCACGATAATGTCGGCCACCTGCTGTCCCGCTCCATCCTCATGGTAGGTGCAGTCAGGACGGTGAACCGGGATACGGCGCTGAACACCTCCCTGGAACAGCTGGAGTCCTCCCTGAACCAGGCCATGACCAGCATCCGTACGAGTGTCCACGACCTCTACGACGAGGCCCTGAATCTGAAGGAAGCCGTGGAAAAGCTGGTATCCTCCTTTTCCTTCTGCAGCGTCTCCCTGGAATACGACATGGGCAGCCGCCTGCCTCCGTCCATCCGCTACTGCTTTCTCTCCATCCTGAAGGAAGCCCTCTCCAATGTGATCCGCCACAGCGATGCCACCTCCGTGGATATCCTGATGCGGGAGCACGAAGATATCTATCAGCTGATTATCCAGGACAACGGAAGCCCCTCCCCCTTCAGTCCGCCCTCAGACCGGCAGACCTCCGGCGGCATGGGACTGTCCAGCATGAAGGAACGGGTACAGAATCTCCATGGCAGCATTCGCTTTACCTGCGACAACGGTTTCCGCATTTTTGTCCTGATTCCCAAAACGCAGACAGGAGAATCTCATCGATGAAGCTTTTACTTGTTGACGACGACTTTTTTATTACCACCGCGCTAAAAACCATTCTGGAGACTGATCCGGACATTACCGTTTGCGCCATAGGCTCCAGCGCAGAGGAGGCGGTCAGCCTCTATGCCCTCCACCAGCCGGATATTCTGCTGATGGACATCCGCATGGGCGAAAAAAACGGCCTGGATGCCACAGAACAGATTCTCCGTTCCTGGCCACAGGCCAAAATTCTTCTGCTTACCACGTTTTCCGACGATGAATATATTATCCGTGCCCTTCGCCTTGGAGCCTCCGGCTATCTGCTTAAGCAGGATTACGGCAGTATCCGTCCGGCACTGGACGCCATACTAAGCGGGCAGACGGTATTCGGCACGGAAATTACGGCAAAGCTGCCGGAGCTGCTGAATAAAAAGCCGGCCTTCCGCTATGAGGAGTTCGGCCTCACCGAACGGGAATATGATGTGGCAAAGGGCGTGGCCGACGGCCTCTCCAACAAAGAGATTGCCGATCGGCTGTTTCTCAGCGAAGGCACGGTCCGCAATTATCTCAGCTCTGCCCTGGACAAGCTTTCTCTTCGGGACCGTACACAGCTGGCTGTGTTCTATTACCGCCATCAGCAGTAGCCGGCGGGATTTCTCCCCTTCAGGAGGCCAGAATTGCTGTCAGGTAAAAGGGACGCGCGGCGTGCTCCGGCGCCCAGGTAATGCGGATATCCAGCCGGTGCCGCATATACTGCCCATGGTGGAGCACCGGCTGCAGAAACAGGCAGTCTCCCCAGGTCTCTTTAAAATTGCCGTCCAGCTCCACCGCATGGGCTTCGTCTCCGTCCAGAATAGCCACCGCTCTGGGCACCGGCTGTACGACAGACTTGCGATATTGGACGGCCAGGCAGCTGCACTCCAGGGTAAAGGAAATGGTATCGCCTGCTTTCCCTGCCGTCCAGCCCTTTTTATACAGGTCCAGCATACCCGTTTGTCCTCTCGTATCTGCGGAAAATCCGGACAGCTCTGCCCGGATATCCGGGTTTCGGTACAGCACGGTATCCTGATAGGCGTTTGCCGTCAGCGGGGCCGGAAAATCCGCCGGCGCCTCTGGCTGTTCCCGTTCCGCATACACCTGCTCCAAAAAGGCGGTCAGCGTCTTTGCCAGAAGCAGATGTCCCGGATCGTTGGGGTGAAGGTTATCCGGGGTGATCTCCTCCGCCCGGCAGATTCCTTCGGTGAGCAGCGGGTATACTCCTGATTTCATGCTCACGCAGGGCAGTCCATAGCGGCGTCCCACGCGGTTATGCTCTTCTTCCGCATTTTTTCCCGTATCGTAAAATACATTATTCATGATCACCACAGCCGGATGGGACGAAGAGGTCAGCAGGCGGCGGATCAGTCCCTCAAAGGTTTCCGTAAAGAATGCATCTGCCTCATCATTCACGCTGAAATCCACAAATACCACATCCGGCCGGGCTTCCAGCACATCCTTGTCTGCCCTGGCCACCCCATAGTGGGAGGTGGTGCCGCCTATTCCGCCGTTTACGTATGTCAGTTTTGCCTGAGGGAAGCGGCTTACCCACCACTCATATACCAGCCAGGAATACCGGGTCTTATCGCTGGTCGCCAGGCTGCCCTGGGTGATGGAGCCGCCCAGAAACGCGACAGTCAGCGGACATCCCGCCTCAGCTCTCTGCATACAGGCCTTCAGTGCCTGCAGATTCCCCCGGTTTACCCAGCCGTCTTGAATAAAGCGTTCCCATTTACTCTGCATTTTCTCTGCCTCCCGCCTGGCTGCCTTCCCGGATCACACCAAGACCCTGCAGCACTGCCCAGACATACGGCGCGCCATAGACATTCAGCGCCTTGGGGCCGGTAATCCGTTCCGGCTCTGCCTGGAGCTTCCCGAACGCACGCTCAAAGGTGCTTCTGGTAATGGAACGGTCCCGGCGGTCGGTAAACATCTCTCCGCCTTTGATGCAATACGTAAAGGGCAGCTTCTTTTTTGTGTAAAACACCTCGCCCTGCCTTGCGCATATGATTTCCCACAGATTATCTATTGTTATCGTCTGTTCCTTCATCCTTTTTCCCTCTGGTCTGTATCCGGCCGCCAGCCGGGTTTGTTCCTTTCAATTTACCATTATTTTGCGCTTCTGTCTATATTCTTCTCATTTTATGCCCAAAAAAGCGTGAAATCACATGCAACAGCTGCGATTTCACGCTGCAAAGCGGAAAATCCTATCGTACCGCTTCCGTTATTCCTTCGCTGAAGGTGGGATGGGGACGGATGATTGCTGCCATTTCCTCCAGGGTGATTCCCTCTGCAATGGCTACGGCAAATTCGCTGATCATATCGGTGGCCCTTGCGCACATCATCTGTGCCCCGGCAATTTTCCGGGTCTCTTTATCGAATACTACCTTGATCAGCCCCCGTTCCTGCCCGGTGAGCACCGATTTTCCGTTGGCGGACATGGGATATTTCCGGGAGTCCAGATTCTTGCCCAGCTGCTTTCCTTCCTCCGCCGTAAGTCCTACACAGGCGATCTCCGGGCTGGTGTAAACGCAGGAGGGGATCAGCCCCAAATTGATCCCACCGGTTTCCCCGGCCAGGCGGCGTACCAGGGAAACGCCCTGAGCCGTGGCCGCATGGGCCAGCTGGATCCCTCCTGTCACATCGCCGATGGCATATACTCCGGGAATACTGGTCTGAAACTCATCATTCACCAGTATTCTGCCCCTCTCCACAGCGGGCTGCGCGGCGCCGAAAAGCCCCTCCGTACAGGGCCGGCGACCCGCCGCCAGCAGCACCATATCCGCTTCAAGGCATTGCTGCTTCTCCTTTTCCGCATAGAGACAGCTGATTTTTCCATTTTCGGCAGGCTCCAGCCGTTTTACTCTGGCTCCGGTGTGTACTTCGCCGCCTCGTTTTTTCACCAGCATTTTCAGGCTCTGCCCCAGCTCTTTATCCATATTGGCCAGGATCCGGTCCAGTGCCTCAAGCACCACTACCCGCGTCCCCAACGACTGGAAAAATGAAGTAAACTCCATTCCGATCACTCCGCCCCCGATAATCAGAAGCGTTTCCGGCACCGGGCCGCTGTAATCCAGCAGGCCGTCGCTGGTATAGACGCCGGGAAGCTGTGCGCCGGGAATGGGCGGGACGGCCGGAACGGCTCCCGTGGCCAACAGAATATGCTTTCCTTGAAGCAGCGTTTCTTCTTCTCCGTTTACCCGCACAGTCCGGTCTGCTTCCAGCGTTCCCGTGCCGGAGTATACCTGCACCTTCGCCTTTTTCAGCCTGCCCGCGATTCCCTCCCGCAGCGTATCCAGCACCTCACGCTTGCGCTCCTGGACAGCGCCCAGATCGATCTCAGCCTGGCCGGCAGTAATGCCGAATCTGGCGCTCTCCTTCAGCTCCCGGTATAAATCTCCGCTGTAGACATCCTCCAGATGGTTTTCCACCAG
>JAHZHG010000248.1 GCA_019420425.1 Clostridiales bacterium | reverse complement strand
TTGCCCCAGTGACGGATGGATGCTGCCCGCCCCTGGCTGCGTCCGGAAATTCACTTTGTAAAAAAGTATACATTATGCGCCGCATTCACTGCGGTTTAGTTCTGGGATGCCTGAAAGGTATACTTTTGTCGCCATTAATCCGTAAGAATCCATGCTGCTGCTTTTGCGTTCCAGCCCATTATTTTTATGTAAAATAGACGGTTTTTCCTGTCTCGGCGGATTCGTAAATTGCCTCGATGATTTGAGATACCACGCATGCCTGCTCCGGTTTAACCAGGGGCGGAACATTATTGACAATACTGTAGATCCACTGCTTTGCCTCGTAGTCCTCCACCGACAGGCGCTGTCCGTGAAACAGATCTCTGGCTGCCGGCCCCGGCTTGATATCCGCGGTAAACAAGCCGCCGTCTTTCTCTCCGTTCAGCCGGACGGTATCCTCGTCAATGATCTGCGCACCGCCCTTTGTGCCGTAAAGCGTAATATAGGAATCGCCGACATGATTGAGCAGCCAGGAAGCTTCCACGACCATTGTCGCTCCGTTTCGGAATTTAACATACCCCATGGCGGCATCCTCGACTTTAAAGTCCCTGGGCTCCCAGATTCCCCATTCATTCGTATTCATCGCCGTGTCGGCAAGCTTCCGATAAACGGAACCGGTCACACTGACTACATCATAATTGCCCATCATGGCGAGAGCAGAATCAATTGCATGTGTACCGATATCAATCAACGGGCCGCCTCCCTGTTTCTCTTTATTCAGGAAGGAGCCCCAGAGCGGTACGCCCCGGCGGCGAATACAGGGAGCCTTGACATAATAAATCTCACCGAGCTCCCCGTTTTCCACCAAATGGCGCACATACTGATATGCCTGTGCGTATCGAAATTGATAGCCAACGGTCAGAAATTTCCCGCATTCCTTCGCCGTATCTGCCATAAGTCTGGCCTCCGCATACGTTGTGGCCATCGGCTTCTCACACATTACATGCTTACCGGCCTTCAGGGCATCAACAGAGATCGGACAGTGGGAGCTGTTCGGTGTCAGGACATGCACTACTTCAATATCCTCCCTTGCCAGCAGCTCTTTGTAATCCGTATAAACCTGTGCGTCCGGCTCTCCGTATTCCCTGCACGCCTGGGCCGCACGCTCAATATCCATATCACAGAAGGCCACCAATTTAACGTTGGGCAACTTCTTCAGGGAAATCAGGTGCTTTCCTGAAGCAATCCCGCCACAGCCGATAATGCCGATCCTCACCTCGCGCATCGGTGCATCCTTACTTTCTACAATAATTGCTATCGCCATTTATTTTTCCTCCTTTTTGTTTGCTGCTATCCTTTTTCCAGTATGCGGTCAACCACCAGCTGGCGAAAAGCCGGAGTCAGCGAGCAGAAATATGCGGTGAATCCGGTAACCCTGACCACCAGCTCCGGATATTTATCGGGATCTTTATTGGCCTCCAGGACCTTTCTGCTGTCCATAATGTTGATATTCAGCAGTGTCCCTCCCTGTTCAAACAGGGTAAGGATATAATCTACGAGCTTATCCACCGCCTCATCGTCGTCGCCAAGCCCAGGATCCAGCTCCAGCTGCACAGGACATGTATTGCCGTATCGGGTCTGGATTGCACAGATCGAATTTGTCATTGCCGTCAGAGCACCATCCCTGCGGAAGCCCGGATGCGGATTCGCCCCATGGTTGATGGGTTCCCCGGCGTGCCGCCCGTTCGGTGTGGCGCCAACTTCTTTCCCGAGCAGAATGGTAGACGACCAGCTGAACCAACCGGGAATAAACTCGTAATGTGGGTATTTTCCGCTGATCTGTCTCACCTGCCGTGCGAAAGACGCAGATATGTTCACCGCCCAGCGGTCTGCAGCCGTGTTCCCTCCCCCATAGCGCGCACTGGAACTCAGCATCAGACGAACCCGCTCTCCTCCTCCGTCCCGGAAATCTGTTTTCAGGTGCCGGTAAAGCTCCTGCCAGCCGATCCGTCCTTCTTTTTCTATCCGCTGCTCCAATGCGGCAAAGGAATCCGCTACCGTCGCAATTCCTGTTCCATCGATGCACAGGTGAAAATACTGTGCGCTCCTGGTCACATCTGTGCCGGTTTCCACCGGGCCATGGGAAAGCAGGTTAAGCATAAGCTCTGGCTCGTTATCCTCCTGATACCGCAGATGGAAGGCAATTCCCTCCGCCGTAGCCTCCACCGCTTTTTCCGCATGCGTCTCATAGATGCTCCATAGTCGTTCGGTAGAATACGGCCCATCGCCGGACATCATCTCATCCAGTGCCACTTCGAATACTTTTGCATGATTAATTTTCACACAGTCGTTCAGCGTATATTCAAGGCCCGGCAGGCTCATCCAGTGGCAGCCCACCGCAATCCGCTTTCTGGCAAGGCTTTCCGGATGCCCCAACCGCATGAAGCCCTGGCACAGGGCGTCGTCTCCCGAAAATCTCGGCCATGCGTTTTTATACGTAAACAGATATTTAACTGCCGTATGCATAAACCGCCGGTCAATATTTCGATCCACTCGCACCGTGATGTTACAGGAGGAATCCAGCATAGCTGCCGCTTCGAGGATCAGATAGCTAAACTCACTGAGTATCGGTTTACCGTTCTCATCAAGACCGGCCAGCTGATAATAGTGGGGATCGTTCAGCAAAAGGCAGGCTATATAGAATACCGCATCCTCCCTGGTGATCCGGCCTGCCGCGAGATCTCTTCTATAATACGGCTCCAGCATACCATCCAGCTGAAAACCCGCGCCGTCACGGTTATAGGTCCGGCTGGCCATATTGAACCAGCATACCCACTGGCATACCTGCCGCAGCGTTTTCGTCGGATCATACAGAATCGCCCGGTTTACCTCTGCCATATCGAAAAGGTTCTGTTTCAGCACCGGATGCATTTCTTCCTCCGCCATCCTTTCCCCTTCCTCGATGGCGCGGCGCATCCAGTCCTGTATTCCTTCTATCGTAAGTTTTTCCGCATCGTAAAACGCATCATGGCCCGGATTCTTCTTCCGATATTCTTCCAGCTTGTCCAGAAGTCCTCCCCAGCCCAGGGCGAAACCAATGCTGTAGTCCCCGGCAAAATGCGCGTCAGAGCCAATTCCTGATTCAATACCATACAAAAGCTGACTGCCTTTCAACTGGTCATACGGATGCTCCGGATTCCAATGCAGCCCCTTCTCCTGATCCTTCTCCGCAAACCAGCGCATACAGTACATCCAGCGGCAGCTGAATGCATTGAGGGAATCCATATAGACCGGGTGCTCCCGCATCAGCTTATTAAAATTTCTGCTCCAGCCTTCATAGCCATACCATGAACCGTTCGCATGGTTGGGAATACACACGAACCGGTACTCCTCATCCGGCGGCACGCTTCCGTAATCATCCCCATCCTGATAGCATTTCAGCTTTGCTTTTATCCTTGTTTCTTCAAGCTTTTTCTCCCTGAGAATCCGCAGCCTTTTTGGGTAATCCAATTTTTCCTCACAGGGGAATACATTTACCTGATTTTTCATTCTCGCTTTCTCCCCTCCTCAGCCTATGCGTACAGCAGAGACGCCGGCATTCCCTGCCGCTGCCGCAAGGGCTTCCATTTGTTCCATACGCTCCGGCTGGCTTCCGGCAAAACTGCTTTCCGTGCCGAGTGCCGTGTACTTTCCTTCACCCAGCGGGTTATATCTGAGCAGCTCATAATACCGCAGCCTTCCAGACAGTGAAGCGATAAATCCGGCAATTCCTGCAATTTCTTCCACCGTATCGTTAACCCCGGGGATCACCGGCGTCCGTACAATATACGACGGCACCAGCTCCGCCGCCCTCCGGGCATTTGACAAAATCTGTGCATTTCCGCTTCCCGTCCATTTTTTATGCAATTCCGAATCGCGGGCTTTGAGATCAAACATCAGCAGATCCGTTTCCGGAAGAAGCTGCGCATAAACCTCCCAGCTCAGGGAAAGATTCGTTTCTATGGCCGTCTGTATGCCCTCCCGATGGGCCGCCTTCAGCAGTTCAAGAGCAAACCCTGGCTGACAGGCCGCTTCCCCCCCGCTGAGCGTAATTCCTCCGCCAGAGTTTTCATAATAACGGCGATCCTGCATGACCTCCGCCATCACCTCGTCCACAGACATCTTCCTCCCCGACAGCAGCAGTGCGCCGGAAAAGCATTCGGCCGCACATTCGCCGCACCCGGTACATTTTCCGTGATCCAATCCCAGGGGTGTCCTTGCGCCATAGCGGCATACCCGGATACAGGCTCCGCAGCCGATGCATTTGTCCGGATAGTACAGGATCTGCGGCTTTATACGCAGCGTCTCCGGATTATGGCACCATTTGCAGCTCAGATTACATCCCTTGAGAAACACTACTGTACGGATACCCGGCCCGTCCTTTAGCGCGAACCGTTCTATTTCTGTCACAATTCCTCTCCTCATATCCTTCTCTCCCGGGAAATAACCATAAACTCAATAAAGCCCTTCAAGACACAGCCTCAGGTGATCCAGCGACTGCTTATTATATCTGCGCGGGTTGTCGGTAAATTCCAGCTCCACGGTAAGGTTCCCCTCATATCCCACCTGTTCAAGCGCACGGATCACCGCCGTATAATCGGTTACGCCGGTACCGGCCGGAATATTTCCCCTGCTGACCGCATCGTTGTCCTTGCAGTGTACATTAAAAATGTGCCTTCCCCCAAGGACACGGATCGTCCACTCCGGATCAATATGCTGGTCAATCAGATGATTGGTATCCAACTGAATGCCAAAATCGTCTGCTCCGATCTCCTGCAGCAGCTGCAGCATGGCATGAGGCGTAG
>JAHZHG010000247.1 GCA_019420425.1 Clostridiales bacterium | reverse complement strand
CCAGTACCCGGTCGTTCTTCATTTCACTGCCTTCAATCAGGGCCACCGCCTGCTCCACGCCTTTGGCGGTCAGGCTCTTCCGCTCGTCATTCAGCTCCTTTAACTCTGCCGCCAGGCCAGCCGCCTCTTTTCCCGACTCACACAGAAGCAGCGCAAGGGCCTGCTTCGCCGTATCCAGCCGGCCGCTGGCATTGATGCACGGGCCAAGCACAAAGCCAATATGATAGGCAGAGATTTTGCCGTATTCCAGGCCGTTTGCCTGAATCAGCGCCTGCATCCCGATGTTTTCCGTGTGGTTCAGCCTGTACAGCCCCTCCCTGACCAGAATCCGGTTTTCCCCGGTAAGGTCCATCACATCTCCCACCGTGGCGAAGGCGGCAAATTCGATCAGCTCTTCGGTTTCTTCCTCCGGAAGGCCCATCACCCGGTACAGGCAGACCATCAGCTTGTAGGCCACCGCCGCACCGCACAGGTTTTTGTACGGGTACGGGCACAGCGGCTGCTTCGGATTTACCAGGGCGGCTGCCCTAGGCAGCTTTATCCGCTCTTCTCCGTCCACGTTTTCATACTGCGGCTCATGGTGATCCGTCACAATCACCGTCATGCCCAGGCGGTTCGCCTCCTCAATCTGCTCCACCGCAGCGATGCCGTTGTCGCAGGTCAGGATCGTATCCACGCCGTCCTCGCCCGCCTCCCGGATCAGGGAAAGATTCAGACCGTATCCGTCCTTTATCCGGTCCGGAATCTCATAATCCACGTTTGCCCCCAGCTGACGCAGGGTACGGTAAAGAATATAGGTAGAATTTACGCCGTCGATATCATAGTCTCCGATGATCCGGATCAGCCTTCCCGCGGCGATCTTCTCCTCCAGGATCTCCGCCGCCTTCACACAATCCTTCAGCAGCGCGGGATCGTGGAGATTCAGCAGGCTGCCGTTCAGGTACTCTTCAATCGCCTCATCGCCCACAATCCCCCTGTTCCGGATCAGCCGGGCCGTTACCTGATCGATCTGGAACCGCTCGGCAATCCCGGCAAAATCCGCACGCTTTGCCGCTACCATCCATTTTTCTTTCATCGCTTTCATCCTTTAGGTATTTCTCTCAATTCCATGTTCAGCGCGCCAACCCGCAGCAGGGCGGCCATCCGGTTTGCCTCCGTCTCGGACTGCAGTCCGCTGATCATTGCTGTCCCACCGGTAATTGCTTCATTCACCATGGGAGCGGAAATGCACTCTCCATTATATAGGATATACAGATAATCCCCAATCAGCTCGCTCGTCGCCTCGGCGAAACGCCCGGCGCCCTCTTCCGTAAACGTCAGCTTCACGCTGTAGTCCGGAATGCCCATATTGTCCAGTACGGCTGCCTCCGCGTCCGCAATGCAGGCTTCATCCAGCCATACCTTCTCCTCCGGTACTCCCATTGCGGAGACAAACTCCAGTGCAGGCGTTTCATCCAGCTGTGCAAACGCCTCCGCACCGGCTCCGGGAAGGGAAATCTCGATCACCGGATTGCCTTCTGCCGAGCTGCCGCGTCTGTACACAGCCGCTTCAGCCGAAATGGCTTCCGCATTCTTCTGTAAAAAATAGATGACATCCCCGCTCTCCTCTTCCGAAAGCGTCTCCTCAGCAGTAAGCTCATAGGTTCTCGTCCAGCTCTCCTCCCAGGCCGCCGTATGCTCCAGCGGTTCTCCTGAATAGAAAACCGTACCGAATATCAGGAGCATCGGAGCCATACGTAAAATCAATTCTCCCAGCATTTTCTTTTCTCCCAGTTTCCTGTAGTACAATTAAGGGGATGCCAAAGCATCCCCTCGCCAATCGTTCTTATTCGCTCTTCCTTGTCTTTGTCATAAACAGATACCACAGCGATCCGGTAATGCACACAGAGGAGTATGCGCCGACTACAATACCTACCATCAGCGGAAGGGCAAACTCCTTAATGGAGGCTACGCCCATAATCCACAGCACGGCTACCTTTACAAAGGTGGTAAAGGAGGTATAAATACTTCTGGTCAGCGTCTGGGTGATACTGGTGTTTACTATATTCGCCAGATCCTCATTTTTCTTTGCCCCGTGCAGGTTTTCACGGATACGGTCAAAAATAACGATCGTCGCGTTGATGGAGTATCCGACAATGGTCAGCATACACGCGATAAAGGTGTTGCCGACGGATACTCTGGACAGTGCGTAGAAAGCCAGCACAACCAGCACGTCGTGAACCAGCGCCAGCACGGCGCTGCCCGCAAAACGGATATTTTTGAAGCGGAACCAGATATAAATCAGCATACAGATCGTAGCTACAATTACCGCAACGATTGCGTCCTGACGCATTTCGCTGCTGACTGTGGAAGAAATCGTCTCAAAATTGATCGCAGCATCGTCGATGCCGAACTCGCTCTGCAGAGCTTCGCTCACTGCCTGACGCTGATCCACATCCATCGTTTTGGTTTTTAAAATAACCTCGTTTGTGTTTTCAACCGTCTGGGCCTGTATTTCTACGTCGCCGGTTACGCCGGAAATTACCGGTTTTACCTGGCTGTCTACCTCCTCCAGGCTCATCGCTTCGTTAAAGGTAACGCTTACGGACGTACCGCCCTGGAACTCCAGGCTGTAGTTCAGGCTGCTTCCGCCTGAAGCAGAATGCGCGGCCATCAGTACCGGCCCAGACAGGATCAGCACTGCGGAGATAATAAAGCAGATCTTTTTCTTGCCCAGGAAATTGATCGGCTTTCTTTCTTTGGCCCTTCCGTAGTATTTTTCATCCTGCACGCCCAGCGCGTAGAATGCCTCTACCAGCAGGCGGGAAATCACCAGTGCGGTGAACATGGACAGGACAATACCCAGAGCCAGCGTGGAGGCGAAGCCCTTTACGCTTCCTGTTCCCATGATGCCCAGCACCAGGGCGGCAATCAGCGTAGTTACGTTTCCGTCTACGATAGCAGACAGCGCTTTTTTGAAGCCTGTACGGATAGCCAGTCTGACGGTCTTGCCCTCAGCGATCTCCTCACGGATACGGGCGTAGATGATTACGTTGGCGTCCACGGCCATACCGATGGAAAGGATGATACCGGCAATACCGGCAAGGGTCAGGGTAATATCAAACGCATTCAGGGTAACCAGAACCAGCCCCACATAAATCAGCAGAGAGATACCGGCAACAATACCCGGGAACAGATAAACCACTGCCATAAAGACAATCACGATTGCCAGGCCGATCGCACCGGCAATCAGGGAGGTGGAAATCGCCTCCTGGCCCAGCTGGGCGCCGATCACCTTGGAGTGCAGCTCCTCCAGCTCTACGGACAGGGAGCCGATACGGATGGAGGACGCCAGGTTTTCCGCTTCCTCCTGGCTTGCCATCCCGCTGATGTATGCCGTTCCTCCGGTGATCGCTTCGTTTACCACCGGCGCGCTGATAGTCGTATCATCGTAAACAATATAAATCTGCTTGCCCACATTCGCCGTAGTCGCATCGGCAAACTTCTTGGCGCCGTCGCTGGTCAGCTGAAGCTCAACCACATACTCCAGGTTATTCATATTGTCTCTTCTGCTGGCCGCGGAGGCCGTCTCTACATCCAGTCCGGTCAGCACCTCTTCGCCGTCCGTTGTCTGAAAGCTTAAGGATCCGGGCTTGCCCAGCTCCTGGAGGATTGCGTTTGCATCGCTTACGCCCGGAATTTCAATGTTAATCCGGTCTCCGCCCTCCTGGTAAACCTGCGCTTCTGTGTTATAGCCTTCAACACGCTTCTGGAGCTTGTATACCGTATCCCGCATATCCTCGGCAGACGGCTCCTCCTCGCCCACGGCCTGGTAGGTGATGCTGACGCCGCCCCGCAGGTCAAGTCCAAAGGTGATGTTCCTTGCGGCGCCGCTTCCCGTCGGGCCGAAGCCGACGATCGAGGTGTAGGCCAGCAGCACAATCAATGCCGCCATAGCCGCAAGAACCCCTATTGCTCTGTTCTTTTTCATGGTTTTCCTCCTTTTTATTCTTCGGCGGCCAGCGCTGCCTTAATCATAATCGCGCATTCCACACGCTTGCGCTGCAGCTGACAGCCTATTTCATAAGCTCCATTGATATCCCCCTGGAACTTATATGCGTTTGCACAGCAACCGCCGCTGCAATAGAATCTGGCAAAGCAATCCTTACAGGAGGGCTTTGTGTATACGTTGCTGCATTTAAATTTTTCCCGGATGTCCGGACGGGTAATCCCTTCGTCCACGTTTCCCATCAGGTAATCGGTTTCTCCGACAAACTGATGGCAGGGATAAAGGTCTCCCCACGGCGTTACCGCCAGGTACTCTGTTCCTGATCCGCAGCCCGACATCCGCTTGTAGACGCAGGGGCCTCCGGTCAGATCCATCATAAAATGGAAAAAGGTAAAGCCCTTTCCTTCCTTTTCCCTGCGGATCATCTCTTTCGCAAGACGGTCGTATTCGGAAAAGATCTTTGGCAGATCTTCTTGTTTCAACGCATATGGCTCGCCGTCTCCGGCCACCACGGGCTCCACGGAAACCTGGTCAAAGCCAAGATCAGCCAGGTGCAGCACATCCTCGGCGAAGTCCAGATTGTAGTGGGTGAAGGTACCGCGGGCGTAGTAGGACTTTCCCGCGCGCCTTCTGGCAAACTCCTGAAATTTCGGCAGTACCAGATCGTAGCTGCCGGCCCCCTTGCGGAAGGGGCGCATATGGTCATGGACTTCCTTTCTGCCGTCAATGCTCAGCACCACATTGGCCATTTCCTGATTGCAAAATTCCATGATCTCGTCGTTCAGCAGCACGCCGTTTGTAGTTAGGGTAAAGCGGAACTTCTTCTGGTTCGGCTCCTCTAAAGACCGGCCGTAGGCCACCAGTTCCTTGACCAC
>JAHZHG010000246.1 GCA_019420425.1 Clostridiales bacterium | reverse complement strand
CTCGTGTTCCGCGACGGCTGCTACACCGGCTACAGCAGCGCCATTTACGGCGGTTCGGCGGCGTATGAGAGTGAAATGCTGAAGCAGGGCTACGCTTTTGCGGCGGAGTACTGGAACAATAATGGCGGAATTGAAGCGCTGGACGGAAGGAAGATCGAGTTTGTGTATGCCGATCATGCGGATGACGTGGAAACAGGCGTTACCGAGCTGGAAAGACTGTTGGATGAAGGCTGTGTAATGATCTCCGGCGACTATTCCAGCGGCTCTGTTACTCTGGCCATGCAGCCGATCTGCGAGCGCCGCCAGATTCCCTTTGTGGTAAGCCAGCAGTCCTCTCTGGAGGTTTACACCGAAGGCAATGAATGGGTATTCAATCCGACCAACGACGCATCCACAAATGCCCAGGGTCTGGTTGGCGTAATCGAAATGATCGCGGAGAAGTACGGCGACAACGTAAACGGCGTAGGCTTTATCGCAGAGAACTCCGAGTGGGGCCAGTCTCAGATGGAGAGCTTTAAGAAATATTTTGAGGAGGCCGGCATTGAGATTGCCTACGAAGAGTTTTATGAGCTGGGAACCACAGACTTTACTACCCAGGTAACGAAGATGAAGAATGCGGATGTAAAATATCTGGTTCCCGTTGTTTCCGGCCTGGAGGAGGGTGTTTCCCTTTATCGTACGGTAAAAGAGTATGAGCTGGAGTGCGGCTTCTTCTGCTGCGGCGGAGTTATTGTAACGGATGAGTTCAAGGAAGCGGTAGGCGAAAGTGCAAACGGTATTTTCTCTACCGATACCTGGAATCCCGGATTTCTGGAAAAGAAGGGCGAAGAGGCATTGGCCGTACATCAGCTGTATGTGGATGAGCACGGCTACAACATGAATGAAAATGCAGGCTGCGCATGGAATTCCGTTGCAGTTATGGTGGCGGCTCTGGAGGCAGCAGCCAGCACTGACGGGACCAAGCTGCAGACGGCGCTGATGGAAATGGATTTACCGGCAGACTCTCCATATATGATTATGACACAGTTTGACGGTATGAAGTTTGGCTTCCCGGATGACAATGGAAACTATGGACACAACATCTACGGCCTTTCTACCATTTCACAGCTGATCGACGGCACATGGCAGATGGTATGGCCGGATGAGATGCTGGTAAATAATCCGATTATCTGGCCGGTTGAGTAGGTGCTGGTCTCATGGAGTGATGATCCAGGCAGCTGAATCGTTACCTCACGGATGACGACTGGGCCCTGTGAGCGATTTAGGGCTTACAGGGCCCGTATTGTTTCGCTACATACGTTAAGGGCAGAAAGGAGGATTCCGGGCGTGAAATTTTTATTTGCTTCGGATTCCTTTAAAGGGACGCTTTCCAGCGAAAAGACGATTGAGCTGCTGACCAGGGCAGCCAGGGAAGTGTTCGGGGAATGCGAATGTAATGGAGTCCCGGTGGCCGACGGCGGTGAAGGAACTGCCGATGCAGTGATTCATGCAACAGCCGGTGAAAAAATATGGGTTTCTGTGCACGGCCCTTTGATGGAAGAAAGGGAAGCCTATTACGGAAGGATAGACGAAAAACGGGCGATTCTGGAAATGGCGGCGGCGTCCGGATTGCCTCTGGTGCCCGTGGAACAAAGAGATCCCAGAAAGACAACCTCCTATGGAACAGGGGAGCTGGTAAAGGCAGCACTGGAACACGGCTTTACCGATATTTCCATTGCAATCGGCGGCTCGGCGACGAACGACGGAGGCATGGGCTGCATGCGTGCGCTGGGCGTGCGTTTTCTCGACCGGGATGGCCGGGAGCTGGAGGGGACAGGGGCAGATCTGATTAAGGTAGTGCGGATCGACTGTTCGGACATGGATCCCCGGGTTAGGCAGGCGAAGTTTACGGTGATGTGTGACGTAAACAATCCGCTGTGCGGAAAAGACGGCGCTACCTATACATTTGGAGAACAGAAGGGCGGTACGCCCGGAATATTGGATGAGCTGGAAAAGGGAATGTGCAACTACCGGGAGGTAATTATCCGGGAGTTTGGCATTGACCCGGACGAGATACCGGGAGCCGGAGCGGCCGGCGGTATGGGCGCCGCGTTTTCCGTATTTCTGGATGCGGCATTAAAATCGGGAATAGACACGGTATTGGATTTGATTGATTTTGACCGTCGGCTAAATGGCGTGTCCCTGGTGATTACCGGGGAGGGACGCACCGACTGGCAGTCCTGCTTTGGCAAGGTGGTGCAGGGCGTGGGAAGACGCTGCAAGAAATACGGTATTCCCGCCGTGGCCCTGGTGGGCAGCATGGGCGCCGGGGCAGAGCAGATTTTTGAATATGGAATTGTTTCGATGATGACAACGGTGAACGGAGTGATCAAGCTGGAGGAAGCGCTGGATAATGCGGAGGATCTTTACTACCGCGGCGCACTGCGGATGTTTCGCTTTCTGAAAGCCGGTATTGAGATGAAAGCCTGAATGAGAAAACAATGAGGAAAAAATGATGGAACAGGTTCAGATGCTCAGCGTGGGAATTGACATTGGCACTTCAACTACACAGGTCATATTCAGCCGGCTGACGGTGGAAAATACCGCGGGATATTTTTCCGTTCCCGCGGTATCCATCAGCGGCAAGGAGGTCGTGTATCAAAGTCCGGTTTACGCCACGCCTCTGCTGGACGAAACACGTATTGACGGAGATGCTCTGGGCCTGATGATAGAACGGGAATATGCGACGGCGGGGATTGCTGCCGGGCAGGTGAAAACAGGCGCGGCGATCATCACCGGGGAAGCGGCCCGAAAGGAAAACGCCAGGCTGGTGCTGGAGCAGCTGAGCAGCTTTGCCGGTGACTTTGTCGTATCCACGGCAGGCCCTGATCTGGAGTCTGTGATTGCAGGGCAGGGCAGCGGGGCGTGTAGATTTTCCGAAGAAAACGGAGTGGTGGTAGCAAATCTGGATATCGGGGGAGGTACGACCAATATTGTTGTATTTGACAGTGGAGAGGTGGCGGCCATGGGCTGCCTGGATATCGGCGGCCGTCAGGTGAGGATAGAGGAGCAGGGGCGCATTGTTTACGTAAGCCCCAGCGCGGCACGAATTGCAGAAGCCAGAGGCCTGCCCGTACCGGTGGTGGGAGAGACGGCCTCTGTCCGCGCCCTCGAGCAGCTCTGTGCCGGGATGGCTGAGGCGTTGGCCGAGCTGCTGGAAAACGGCAGCAGTCCCGGCCTTTTGGAGGAGGTGCGGACGCATGGCTCCAGCCGCTTTCAAAAGCCTGAGCGGGATATCCGCTATCTTTGCTTTTCCGGCGGAGTGGCTGACTGCATCCGCAGAGACGGGGCAAATGCTTTTGCTTACGGAGATATCGGCGTGCTGCTGGGAAAGGCCATGAGGGAGAGCAGGGCTTTTGGACAGTTTCAGCGGATTGAAGCGGCGCAGACCATCCGTGCAACGGTGATTGGCGCGGGGAGCTATACGACCACAGTTTCCGGGAGTACGATTGACTACTCGGCAGAACAGTTCCCGATGAAGAATATACCGGTGTGGAAGCTGACCCGGCAGGAGGAAGCGGCGTGCTGGGAGGGCCGGACGGATGTCCTGGAGGAAGGGGCAAAGTGGTTTCTTGTCCAGAACGATTCCCCACGGCTGGCACTGGCCCTGGAAGGAAAAAAAGATCCGGACTATCCGAGGCTGAAACGGCTGTCGGCTGCTGTAGCGGCTGCGCTTAACCGGGCCGTTCCGGCGGGGGAGCCGCTGATCGTGATTGTCCGTGCGGACATGGCTAAGGCACTGGGCCAGCAGCTGCGAAGGGAGCTGCCCCGGGAGCGGGCGGTGGTCGTGCTGGATGAAATCCGGGTGGGGCAGAACAACTTTGTGGATTTTGGCCGGCCGGTTATGAATGGGCTGGTCATTCCGGTGGTAGTGAAAACGCTGATTTTTGGCTGAACGGTGGGAGGAAGATATGGGATATAAAACAATTCTTTCCGGTCAGACCTTTACCTTTGATTCGGTGAAGGAGGTGCTGGCAAAGGCAGGAGAGCATAAGTCGGGAGACGTCCTGGCGGGCGTGGCGGCAGAGTCAGATCTGGAGCGGATCGCCGCCAAGGAGGTCCTTGCGGGTATGCCTCTGACCGAGCTGTATGAAAATCCCGCGGTTTCCTACGAGGAAGATGAGGTAACCCGGATGAACGTGGATGGGCTGAACCAGACGATTTATCGGGAAATCCAAAGCTGGACCGTGAGCAGGCTGAGAGAATGGATTTTATCCGATGAGGTGGGGGAACGGGAGCTGCTCCGGATTTCCCGCGGGCTGACTGCGGAGATGATTGCGGCGGTGTGTAAGCTGATGAGCAATCTGGATTTGATATATGCTTCGCAGAAAATCCGTGTTACGGCGCGCTGCAATACGACGGTGGGCGGACGGGGAATCATGGGAACGCGGCTCCAGCCGAATCACACGACGGATAATGTGGAGGGGATTACTGCGTCGCTGTTTGAGGGTCTGTCTTACGGCTGCGGAGATGTACTCATTGGATTAAACCCGGTGAATGATACGGTATCCAGCCTGGCGGAGGTGCTGAAGCGGTTTGACGAGGTGAAGCACAGCTACGGGATTCCCACGCAGATTTGTGTGCTGGGGCATATTACTACGCAGATTGAGGCGGTGAAGCGGGGGGCGCCCTGCGATATGATTTTTCAGTCCATTGCGGGAAGTGAAAAGGGGAACCGGGCGTTTGGATTTTCTGCGGATACGGTTCGGGAGGCCAGGGAGCTGCTGAAGCGGCAGGGGACGGCAGACGGGCCAAATGTCCTGTACTTTGAGACCGGCCAGGGCAGCGAGCTTTCCTCAGACGCCCACTGGGGAGCGGATCAGGTGACCATGGGGGCCAGGGGCTATGCCTTT
>JAHZHG010000245.1:276-4957 GCA_019420425.1 Clostridiales bacterium | reverse complement strand
GCCCATCGCTTTGGGGATCTGCACGCCACCTCTCACGTGTGGATCGTGAGGAAAAACGACCGGGACAGCTTTGATCTGCTGCTCCAGCGGCGTTCTGCCACCAAGGACTCCTTTGCAGACTGCTACGATATTTCCTCGGCGGGACACATTCCCGCTGGCAGCAATTATATCGAATCGGCGCTGAGGGAGCTTGCAGAGGAGCTGGGTATCAGCGCAGAGGCCGGGGAGCTGCATTACGCCGGTGTACGGAAAATCGAGACAGACACGATATTTTATGGAAAACCCTTCCATGACCGGCAGGTCAGCCGTGTGTATGTGCTGGTGCGGGATGTAGCCCCTACGGAGTTGTGTCTGCAGCCGGAGGAGGTCAGCGGCGTCCTCTGGATCGATTACAGGGAATGCCGCAGGAGGATGGAGAATGAATCGCTGAAAAACTGCATTGTGCCTGAGGAGCTGGATATGGTGGAAGCCTGGTGGAAAGCTCACAGGGCAGAAGGCGCTGGATAGCGGGTTCTGCCGGTAGTTTGTGCCGAATCCTGCGAAAAAATATACTTGCATATTATTTCGGCTATATTATAATAGGAGAAGTAGCAAAGGATTACGAAAGATCAGGTGATAAACGTGAATTATCAGGAAGCAGTGGACTTTATCAATGATGTCCCCAGGTTTACAACAAAAAACAAACCAGAAAATACCATAGAGCTGATCGAGCGTCTTGGACGTCCGGATCGGAAAATGAAGCTGATCCATGTGGCAGGAACCAACGGCAAAGGCTCTGTCTGCGCGTTTTTAGCTTCAACCCTGCAGCATGCCGGATACCGGGTAGGGTTGTTTACTTCTCCCCATCTGGTCACGATCAACGAGCGTTTTCAGATTAATCAGATACCGGTGTCCGACGAAACCTTTCTCCAGGCGTTTCTAAAAGTAAAGCGGGTAATCGAGGAGATGACAGCGGACGGTTTCTGTCATCCGACCTATTTTGAAATTCTATTTGCCGTGTGTATGGTGATTTTCGGTGATGCAGGACTGGATTATGCGGTGCTGGAGACCGGTTTGGGCGGCAGGCTGGATGCGACAAACGTGATCGAACACCCGCAGGCCGTGGTGCTGACTTCGATCAGCCTGGATCATATGGAATATCTGGGCAACACCGTGGAGCAGATTGCCTGGGAAAAGGCGGGGATTATCAAGGAGGGTGTGCCGGTAATCTACGACGGGCGCAATCCTTCCATCGAGGCGGTGATCCGGCGGGAGGCCGCGCGGAAATACGCCCGGCCCATTCCCTATAAGGAGAGCTTTAGCAAAATCTGCGGCCGTGGAGAGAAAACCATTGATTTTTCCGTGCAGTCCGGCTATTATGAGGGTACGGTCATTACTGTGCCATATGTGGCAGACTATCAGGTGGTGAACAGCTCTCTGGCCCTGCTGGCTCTGGAGGTACTGGATCCGGAGCACCGGATCCCCAGGGAGACCGTGGCGGCAGGCATCGCAGAGACCAGGTGGCAGGGGCGTATGGAGACTGTGCTGCCCGGTGTGATCGTTGACGGCGCCCACAATGAAGCGGGCATTGAAGAATTTATAAAGACGGTAAAGCAGATTCATCAGACAAAACGGGTGACCCTGCTGTTCTCAGCGGTGGTGGAAAAGGAATACGACCAGATGATCCGCACCATCTGTGAGGAAGCGGCTCCGGACGAGGTGATTGTGACGCAGATTGCGGGTAGCCGTATAGTTCCGGCCAGCCAGCTGGCGGGGCTTTTCCGGGAGTATACGGATGCTCCGGTAACCGCAGTGGAGGATATCGGCGATGCGTTTGCACTTGCCAGGGAACGGAAAGGGGACGGTGTGCTGTTCTGTGCAGGCTCCCTGTATCTGGTCGGCGAGATTAAAGCCCGATTAAGGAGAAAAACGGATGATTAATTTTGAAGAGGAACTGAAAAAGTTTCATCCCAGCATGGATGTAAATGAAGCGGAGGATGCCATCTACAGCCGGGATCTGACGGATGTGACGGATATTCTGCGGGAGATGCTTCAGGAAGAGAAAAACAAGAAAAAGTAGGGGGGATGACATGAGATGTATCTACTGCAATACTCCCCTGTCTTCGATTGATTACTGTACCGGCTGCGGTGCAGATATTACAATACTGAAACGGATCATACGGATTTCGAATCTTCTCTATAATGAAGGGCTGGAGAAGGCTATGGTCCGGGACATGGAGGGGGCTATCGCCTCCTTAAAGAGGAGTTTAAAGTTTAATAAGGAAAATATCAATGCGAGGAACCTGCTGGGACTCTGCTATTTTGAGACGGGCGAGGTGGTTTCCGCTCTGTGTGAATGGGTAATCAGCAAAAATATCCTGACCACGGACAACATTGCAGACTACTATATCGATCAGCTGCAGGCCAACAAAAACAAGCTGGATACGATCAACCAGACAATCCGGAAGTATAACCAGTCCATCATGTACTGCCGTCAGGACAATGAGGACATGGCGGTGATTCAGCTGAAAAAGGTGCTGAATCAGAATCCAAAGTTTGTAAAGGCGTATCATCTGCTTTCCCTGCTCTATCTGAAGCGGGAGGAGTATGAGAAGGCCAGGAAGCTGCTGAAAAAGGCGATCCGCATTGACGCGACGAATACGACGACGCTGAGATACTTAAGCGAGATTGAGGAGATTACCGGCAGGAGCACCAGCCTGGATCACCGGAGAAAACGGTATCAGGAGGACGAGGGGGCAAGTGAGCGCAGCCAGACAATCCGGTACATGAGCGGCGGGGAGACGATTATCCAGCCGACCACATTCCGGGACAGCTCCACCGTGTCTACCTTTATCAATATTCTGCTGGGCATTATCCTCGGCGGTGCCTTTGTGTGGTTGCTGATTATTCCGGCTAACCGTCAGAGCGTCAACGACAGCGCCAATCAGCAGGTGACGGATGCCAATACCACTCTGGCTTCGGAAATCGCCAAGCGGCAGAGCCTGGAGGCGGAGATCGAAGGCTACCAGCAGGATGTGGATCAGGCAAATAAAGAAAAAGAAGATGCCGATAAACGGGTGGAGAGCTATGAGAGCCTGCTCTCTGTGGCCGGAAAATACGTTGGCGGCGACCAGAGCGGCGCTGCCGCGGATATAATGGAGATCGACGGGGAGGATCTGAGCGGCAGCGCCAAGACCCTGTACGATACCATGATCGGCGCCGTGCGTTCGTCTCTGATGGATCAGTATTATCTGGAGGGCACGACGGCCTACAGTGCGGGCGATTATCAGACCGCGGCCCAGAAGCTGCGCCAGGCGGCGGATTCCGATCCGGATTATACACTGGACAAGCACTACGACGCCCTTTACTACCTGGGCCATGCCTATTACAATATGCAGGATTACGCAAAGGCAAATGAAGTATTTAACGAAATCGTGGACAAATACCCTGCCCAGGCCGCCAATGTACAAAGCTATATCCGTACAGATCTGGGAGCAGCGGATACAACCGGACAGAGCGGCGATCCCAACGCAGCAGATCCCAATACAGCAGCTGCCCACACGGCAGATCCCAACGCAGCGGATCCCACTGCGGCGGATCCCAACGCAGCAGCCCCTGATACAGCGGATCCCACTGCGGGGGGAACGGACGGGACCGGTACGACAGGCGAAGATACGTACATCGCCTGGACCGATCCGAATACCGGCCTGAACTATGACGTTTACGGAAACCTGATTGGATAACTGTGCCCCAGGGTACAAAGCGACAGAGGAGAAGCCTCGGAGACGGGGACGTATACCATGGTATACGTCCCTTTTTGCATCCGGGAAGAAGTGAATATAAACAGAGCAGGAGACGGATATGGAACAGATTTTTGAGATTGAACGGACAACTCTGACGATTCACCTTCCGGCGGAGGTGGATCACCACAATGCGGAGCGGCTCAAGCAGGGAGCCGACCGGATTATCCAGAACAAGGCAATCCGCTGTGTGATTTTTGATTTCGGAAATACCGAATTTATGGACAGTTCCGGTATCGGAATGATTATGGGGAGATACAAAACGGTGCGGTTCATGGGAGGAAATGTGATTGCCGTCCGGGTAAGCGAGCGGATACGGCGGATTCTCACGCTGTCCGGAATATACAAGATTATGGATATTTATGAGGGGCTGCCGAAAGAGCGGTCACCACTTAGCTGAGGGGGATACGAACATGGAAAACGAAATGAAACTGGAATTTGACAGCCGCTCCTGCAACGAAGGCTTTGCCCGGGTGGCCGTGGCCGCTTTTCTGACGCAGCTGAATCCCACTCTGGAGGAGGTGGCAGACGTAAAGACGGCCCTGTCAGAGGCGGTAACCAATGCAATTATCCACGGCTATGAGGGCAGAATAGAGAAGGTAGAGGTCAGCTGCAGGATTGAAGGACGCACGCTGACGGTCAGGGTGGCAGACCGCGGCGTAGGCATTCCCGATGTGGAAAAGGCCATGCAGCCCATGTTTACCACAAAGGAGAGCGAGGAGCGGGCAGGTATGGGCTTTGCGTTTATGGAAGCGTTTATGGACAGCGTAGAGGTGGAGTCCGCGCCGGGAGAGGGAACCAGCGTAACCATGAAAAAGGAGATCGTACATACCGCAAATAAATATGAAAGGTAGAGGTTGAATCTGTGGAGCACACCCTTGCGTTAATCGAAAAATCACACC
>JAHZHG010000245.1:0-266 GCA_019420425.1 Clostridiales bacterium | reverse complement strand
ATAAAAAGGCGAGAGAGCAGCTGGTAGAGGAAAACATGGGGCTGGTATTTACGATTGTAAAGCGTTTTCTCGGAAGAGGGTACGAGATGGAGGATCTGGTTCAGATTGGAAGCATCGGCCTGATCAAGGCTATCGATAAATTTGACGGGACGTACGAAGTGAAATTTTCCACCTATGCGGTACCCATGATCAGCGGGGAAATCAAGCGGTTTCTGCGGGATGATGGGATGATCAAGGTCAGCCGTTCCCTGAAGGAGACGGCGGCC
>JAHZHG010000244.1:4126-4985 GCA_019420425.1 Clostridiales bacterium | reverse complement strand
GTTGATAAAGGCTGCCATCTCTTCCTGGCTCATGGCATCCACTGCCTTCTCCAGCTCAACGCCCTTTTCTGCGCAGTAGTCCTCGATCAGCTTGTCCGCGCGGAAGCGCTCATGGCATTCCTTACAGTCCATCAGCGGGTCGGAGAATCCGCCCAGATGTCCGGATGCTACCCAGGTCTGCGGGTTCATCAGGATGGCGCAGTCCACGCCTACATTATAGGGGTTTTCCGTGATGAATTTCTTCCACCATGCCTGCTTTACGTTGTTTTTCAGCTCTACACCCAGATTGCCGTAGTCCCAGGTGTTGGCCAGTCCGCCGTAAATCTCGGAACCCGGATATACAAATCCACGGCCCTTGGCCAGCGCAACGATTTTTTCCATTGATTTTTCCATGCTTGCTCTCCTCACCTTATCTCGGGAAATTCCCTTTTATTCATATATGATATATGCGTAGGCCGTCGTCTCCTGCGACTGGCCGCCGCCTGCTTCCTGTGTGGCGCTTCCGTTAAATACCTTTTGAGAGGGAAGTACGAGTCCTCCTGTGGTTTCCGGCTCCGTCTCCTCGTCCTCTGCGATCTCGGTCGTTACCCGGCCGCAGTTTCCGTTGATCATCTCCACATTCCGGCTGGTATATACGACTGTAGTGGGCACGGAAAACTCCCGCGGGCCCTCCAGTATCAGCACAGAATATTCTTTGTGCTTTTTTACCTCCTCGCTGGACACGCTCCTGGAGGTAACGGACCCATTATCTACCTGCTGGAAGGTTTCCTCCAGCGTGTAGCCCTCTATCTCTGCCCCCAGCATGGAGCCGTTATAAAATATTCCGCCGTTAAACTCCAGATAATCCTCGGCGCTCTGA
>JAHZHG010000244.1:0-4116 GCA_019420425.1 Clostridiales bacterium | reverse complement strand
TGATAATCGATCGTCAGCCTGGCCTCCTGGCCCTCGGTGGTAAATTCGTTCACCGCTATCTTGCCTGCGCCGTGCTCCTGGTTATATGCGCTTACTGATTCATTTACCATCTGCTGAAGCTCCTGGGAGCTGTAGTACTCCTTGTCCAGCTTTTCCATAATCAGCTCGGTAACCGTTCCTTCTTTATTAATAATAACAGAGGATTGGGACGGCGTCCACTCCGTTTCTTTTGCACAACCGCCAAGGCCGGCCGCAATGCATCCGGCAAGCAATATCGGATATGCTTTTTTCAACTGTTTCATGAATACCTCCTCAATAAGCCCATGTTAACCTCATCTATTATACCGTCAACATCCAATATTTTCAACAGAAATTTTCATATCAGGTCAATACTCTTCAGAAAATCCAGGGCGTGAAACCTTTTGTCTATCAGCCGTTCTCTGATTCTGTCCTGGCGGCGGGCAAATTCGTCCAGGATCTCCGGCGAAAGCGTAAACGTATAGAGCCGCTGGATCGGCGCACGCAGTACATAGGAAAAGGCGCAGCGCGTCCCCTCCTTAAGCTGCATGTCCTCTGCCGTATCCCAGGGAAACTCCCCATTAACCGCCATTGCTTTGCACTCAAACACGTAGCGCACCCGCCGGTTTTCCGGCTCCGGCTTTGCCAGGGCCCGAAGGGAGGCGTAGAGCAGATTCAGCATCTGGGATTCGTCCACGCCCTCCCGGGCATAGTAATCGGCAAACTCCATGAAGTACTGGCCGTAGCAGGAGCAGGAGAAATCCTCCCTCACCTCCCGGAAGTAATTGGAGATTTCCGCCTGCCCCAGATTGTAGGCCGTGCGCGTCTCATACACCTGAAAGGTGCCGAAGGAAAAGGGATTGGAAACGGCCATAAACGGAGAGGAGGGCCGCCTGGCCCCCCGGGCGAAAACGGTGATCTTGCCCCGCTCTCTGGTCAGCAGCACCAGCCGCCTGTCGTATTCATTTACCGGAGCCGCCAGCAGCACCATGCCGGTGACGGAAATCGGAAACCCCATTGCCTCTCCTGCTTTCTCTAAATGTCCTTTTTATCATAGCCAAAATTCTTAATCAGGAAATCACTGTCCCGCCAGTCCTTTTTCACCTTCACCCAGAGCTGCAGGTTCACCTGCATCTCCAGCATGTTCTGCGCTTCTTTTCGGGCCTGGCTGCCGATTCTGCGGAGCATGGAACCGCCCTTTCCGATGATGATCCCCTTGTGGGAATCCTTTTCGCAGATAATCGTCGCATCAATATCCATGATCGAGCCGTCCGGACGCTCCTGCATCCGCTCGATGGACACTGCTATCCCGTGGGGAATCTCCTCATCCAGGCACCGCAGAGCCTTTTCCCGGATCATTTCCGCCACAATCTGCCGCTGGGGCTGGTCGGTTACCGTATCCTCGTCGTAGTACATGGGGCCATAGGGCAGGTACTTGAAAATCAGCTTCCGCACCTCTTCCACATTGTGGCCCCGCAGGGCGGATACCGGGATCACCTCGGCAAAGCTGCACAAATCTCTGTAGGCCGTAATCGCCTTTGCCACCTGCTCCCTGTCCACAGTGTCCGTCTTATTGATAATCAGCAGCACGGGAACGGACGCCCTTTTCAGCTGCTCTGCGATGTGCCGCTCCCCCGCGCCGATATAGGTGACAGGCTCCACCAGCCACAGGATCACATCCACCTCATTCAGCGTGCGCTCCGCCACCTGAACCATGTATTCGCCCAGCTTATTTTTCGCCTTATGGATTCCCGGCGTGTCCAGAAAGACAATCTGTCCCTCTTCACCGGTGTACACGGTCTGAATCCGGTTCCGCGTGGTCTGCGGCTTGTTGGACGTTATCGCGATCTTCTGTCCGATCAGATGATTCATCAGTGTGGACTTTCCCACATTCGGCCGACCGATCATCGCGGCAAAGCCGGATTTGCACTGTTCGTTTTTCATTTATCTCTGCTCCCTGCCGGTCTCAGCCGACAAACGGTACGAGCTGCGCAAACAGCTCCCGTTCTTCCTTTATTTTTTCTTCGCTGCCGATTACGCAGAAATGGTTCGGACGCAGGATTGCCTCCATCAGCGGTGCAAGAGCCCGGATGCTCTCCTGATCCGCATCCAGCACCTCATCCCGCTCTCTCTGGAGATCCTCCTCAGAAATCCCGCACATATAGGCGTTTAAGGATCTGGTTCCCTTTGCCGAAGGGTTCATCGGGGTATCCAGCTCGCTGACTGTACCGATAATATATTTCAGCATATCCCGGTCATCCACCGTAAAACTGCGCACGTATTCCGGGATCCCCTCGAATACCTCGTTTGTGCGGGACAGATGGGGATCACGGTAGGATACTACATAGGAATCTCCGGTACGGCCAAAGCCGCCCATGCAGCCATAGGCTCCGCCCTTTACCCGGATGTTCACCCAAAGGTACTCGTAGCCCATAATTACCTTCAGGATACGCAGTGCGCCGTTGTAGGCATAGCCCTCCGCAGTAAAGCTGCCTGCCCTTGCCACATACTGTATCTTCGACTGAGTGAGGAAGCCCTCGTTTTTTTGTTCAGGCGCAGGCAGGCAGAGCCCCCGCTTCTCTCCCTTTCCTTCCGGAAGCTTTTCCAGCAGAGCGAGGGCATTTTTCTCCAGCGTCTCCAGCGCCGACCGCTCCGCCGTAAAGCTGATCATCATGCCCTCCCGGCAGAACAGTTTATTTTTTATGGCTTCCAGCTTTGCTTTCAATTCCGCCTTGCGGCTGTCAAAATGAGCCTCCAGCTCCTCAGCCAGCTTGTAAGCGGCGATTCCGCTGATCTGGTCGTTGAACTGAGATATCGGCGAAAAATAGGACATGGCGCGCACGGCCGCCGTGGTATGTCCTCCCGCGGTCAGCGCGGACTGCATCCTTGACTTTATCTCTGCAATTATCTCGTACAGCCGCTTTTCATCCTCCAGGCTGGAGGTAAACAGAATCTCCTCCAGCATCCGAAATACAAAGTCTGTTTTATCGTACAGCATCTTCGCCCGGAAGCCGAAAAATGCTGTGCATTTTCCCTGGTTCTGTGTATCCGGAAATACCTGAATAAAGGGAGCGATACCGCCGCAGCTGCAGTTGATCTCATTGGTCAGCTCATCATACGTATAGTGTTCTGTGTTCACGGATCCCAGGACTGCCTTTAAAATGCCCAGATACGGCACCTCATCCGCTTCCAGATCGTCTACAGCGAACATCAGATCCAGATATCCGATCCCATTGGTAAACAGATCGTGATACAGCAGCAGTCGGCCTCCCACCTGCCTCTTTTCATTCTGCAGGGGCGCAATCTCCCGTTTCAGATCCTCTCGGGAAAGCATGGGGATCGCCGCTAATTCCTCCTGGGTGGACGGCCGTTCCTGAAATTCCCGCAGGCGGTGCGTCTGCTCCACCAGCGCCTCCAGCTCTGCCTGGCTTAAGGAAGCCTTGTATGCAGCCAGCTTCTCTCTGGTTTTCTGCTCGATTTTTGCCGCAAGCCCTTTTTCCGGCTCAATGATCACCACGCTGGCGTGAGGATTATCCAGCAGCCACGTGCGGATCAGCTCCTCAAAATATCCCGTACCCACCTGTTCCTTCAGGAATGCATAAACCTCCAGCTGCTTCAGGTAGTCAAACGGCCGTTCCTCATCGTACAACCAGCTGTCCATCAGATCTATCCCGTACATCAGCCCCTTGGGAAACATCCCGTAATCTGCCTCCCGAAAGCGGAATTCCATGGAATGTATACCGGCCAGCAGCGCTTTGGGATTGAGTCCCTGCTCGCACTGTTCGGTCAGCACCCGGCGGATAATGGTCAGAAACTCCTCCTCCTGCGAACGGTTCGCATACCGGGCAATTACAGAAAAGATGGGCTGAAGAGAGCCGCTGTCGTAATCTCCCTCCACATCCTTACCGATACCCGCATCCAGCAGCGCCTGCTTCAGCGGGGCGCCCGGAGAGGAAAGCAGAGCATACTCCAGTACGGCCATCGCATGGGACAGACGGATATCCAGGCTGGTGCCTACCGCCACGTTGTAGGACAGATAGGTGTTATCCTCCTCTGTGTCCGTATCGGAAATGGGATAGGTCTTATTGATCTCCCGGG
>JAHZHG010000243.1:1149-5000 GCA_019420425.1 Clostridiales bacterium | reverse complement strand
GGAGGGCTTTGTCACCATAGACCGGCGGAGGGGAGCGATCATTTCCCTGGATGTGGATAAAATGCAGGCACTGGAGGAGATGGAGCGTTCTCTTCAGGTGGTTCTGGCCAAGGGAAGATGCAAGCGGATTACCAGAGACGAGGTGCATGAGCTGGTAGACGCGATCTTCGACGAATATGACAATCAGGAGGAATAACTAGATATGCAGAGACAGTTTACCGAATACGCCTGGCAGGCAGTCCGGCTGGCGCAGAAGGCAGCCCAGTCCTGCGGGCACGGCTACGTGGGCACAGAGCATTTGCTCCTGGGCCTGCTTCGGGAAAAGCGGGGAACGGCCCAGATCGTACTCTCCGAGGGAAAGGTTGAGGAGGACAGGCTGGTGGAGCTGATTCAGCAGCTGATCGTTCCGGAGGGCGGCGCGCCGGCGGCGGAGCCGGACGGCTGGACGCCCCGGGCCAGACAGATTCTGGAAAGCAGTGTGCAGGAGGCTCATGCGTTCGGTTCAGAGCAGGCGGGTACAGAGCATCTGCTGCTGGCGCTGCTAAAGGACGTAGAATGTGTGGCCACAAGGCTTTTATACACCATGGGCATAAATATCCAGAAGCTTTACCTGGCCATCCTGGAGATTATGGGCATCAGCGACGAGGCATACAAGGATCTGATGAAAAATACAAAGACGAACGGAGAAAAGCCCCAGGGAGCTACGGCTGTTCTGGATCAGTACAGCCGGGACCTGACCGAGATGGCCCGCTGCCAGGAGATTGACCCCATTGTAGGCCGGGAGCAGGAGATCGAGCGCATGATCCAGATCCTGAGCCGCCGCACCAAGAACAATCCGTGCCTGATCGGCGAGCCGGGCGTGGGCAAGACCGCCATAGTAGAAGGGCTGGCCCAGCGCATAGCAGCCGGAGACGTCCCCAGGCCCGTCCAGAACAAGAGGGTTGTCTCCCTGGATATGGCCAGCCTGATTGCCGGCTCAAAATACCGTGGAGAGTTTGAGGAGCGGATCAAACGGGTTATCCGCGAGGTGGCAGAGAACCGCAATGTACTGCTGTTTATCGACGAACTGCACACGATTATCGGGGCAGGCGGTGCCGAGGGCGCCATGGATGCCTCCAACATCCTGAAGCCGTCCCTGGCCAGAGGGGAAATCCAGCTGATCGGCGCCACCACCATCGAGGAATACCGCAAATACATCGAAAAGGATCCCGCCCTTGAGCGGCGCTTCCAGCCGATCATGGTAGAGGAGCCGTCAGAGGAAGAGACGGTGTCGATCCTGAAGGGCCTGCGGCCGAACTACGAGCGCCATCACGGCGTCAGGATTACCGATGAGGCGGTGGAGGCTGCGGTAAAGCTTTACGTCCGCTATATCAACGACCGTTTCCTGCCGGACAAGGCGATCGATCTGATGGACGAGGCAGCGGCCAGAAAGCAGCTGGGCATGTATCATCAGCCGCTGGAGACCAGGGAGCTTCAGGAGCAGATCAGCGAGGCTGCCCGCTTAAAGGAGGAGGCCATCCGGGGCGGTGATTTTGCCCTGGCAAAGCAGCACAAGGAAGAGCAGTTTGCCCTGGAGGCTGAGCTGGAAAAGCAGAAAAAGAAAAATCAGCGCCGCTACGAGAGGAAGGGCCTGGCTGTGGGCGAGGAGGAGATTGCCCATGTGGTTTCCACCTGGACACGTATCCCGGTGGAAAAGCTGGCAGAGAAAGAGTCTAAGCGTCTGCTCCGCCTGGAAAAGCTGCTCCATGAGCGTGTAGTCGAGGGCTCCCAGGCGTCCGATCGGTTCCTTTTTATTCCTCGGGCCGACCGGCGTGGGCAAGACGGAGCTGTCCAAGGCGCTGGCAGAGGTCGTATTCGGCAGTGAGCAGGCGATGATCCGCGTGGACATGACCGAATACATGGAAAAGCACAGCGTATCCCGCCTGGTAGGCTCACCTCCCGGATATGTGGGCTACGACGAAGGCGGCCAGCTCAGCGAAAAGGTGCGCCGCAACCCGTACTCCGTAATCCTTTTTGATGAAGTGGAAAAGGCCCATCCCGACGTGTTCAACATCCTGCTTCAGGTATTGGATGACGGGCACATTACGGATTCCCAGGGCCGGAAGGTAGACTTCAAGAATACGATCCTGATTATGACCTCCAACGCGGGCGCCCAGTCCATCATGACGCCAAAGCGCCTGGGCTTCGGCACAGTATCCGATGAAAAGCAGGATCATGAGGCAATGAAAAACGCGGTTATGGAAGAGGTAAAGCGGATGTTCAGGCCGGAGTTTCTGAACCGTATCGACGAAACCATTGTTTTCCATTCGCTGAATAAGAGCCAGCTAGAGGAGATCGTGGGCATTCTGCTCAAGGACTTTATCAGGCGCAGCAGGGAGCAGCTGGAGATTACGCTGAAGATCAGCGGAAAGGCCAAAGCGCTGATTGCAGAAGCTGGCTTTGATCAGAAGTACGGCGCGCGTCCGATCAAGCGGGCAATTCAGAACAAGCTGGAGGATGCCCTGGCAGAGGCGATCCTTTCCGGAGAGGTTCACCGCGGAGATACCGTCCATGTGGGCGTAAGCGGAAAAGAGATCAAATTCTCCGTAAAGCCCAAGGAAACTTCTGGAGTTTAACACAGAATCATGATATAATAAACGTGGGACGATCATGTGCGGAAGACATGATCGGCTTAGCTTACCAAACAAATACCGGGGAGGACAGGGGAGAAAGCGCTTCCCTCCGGAAAAAGACAAATCAGGAGGGCATGAAAATGTCAGGAATTAACGAGCTTATACGCACTGAGTCAGACGGAACAATCAGCTTCGGCAACTATGAGCTGGCAGCAAAGTCCAAAAAATCAGACTTTGAGTTTGGCGGAGACATATACAAGGTAAAAACCTTTAACGAGATTACCAAGCTGGAGAGAAACGGCATGCTGGTGTATGAGTCCGTGCCGGGTACGGCAGTAACTCATTTTCAGGTAAAGGAGGACGGCGTAGCCTTTTTCGTAGAAGGGACAAAGGACGCGCAGGTGACGCTGGAGCTGGAGGAGGATACCGTTTATACGGTGTACATTGACGACGCAGACAGCGGTAAGGTAAAGACCAATCTGGGCGGAAAGCTGGCCCTTAGCGTTGAACTGGAAAATGCCGAACAGGTAGCGGTAAAGATTGTAAAGGGCTGACAGCAGCCAGAGCGATAGAAAGAGAGGCCGGGAAACCGGCCTCTTTGTTATACAAAGAAAATATGTTTTTACCTGTATGGGGTTAGCCGGACGCCGCCATTATGGGGCGGCTGTCCCGGCGGCGGATGGATATTGCCCCACCTCTGGCGGCATCCGGATATCCAATATTAAAGTCGTATATGTAGGATTTGCCTGCGGCATGACCACGGTAAAGCTGCTGTGATAACCGGCTCAGACAGGACTTTCGAGGATGCCAAAGCCCCAGGGCTTCAGAACAATCTCCTGCTCTTCAGTCAATGCTGTATCTGAGAGCAGTTCGACCCCGCCGCCCTCCGGTACCGGTATGCGCCGCTCACTGTCGGAGTAATTCAGGTAATACCGGATCAGCCGTCCGTCGGCATTGGTTCCGGACTTTATGATCAGCGGGAACCGGAGCTCAGGCACCGCTATTCCCAGCAGGGGAAGCAGCTGCGTAAGCAGGGCTTCCAGGGACTCGCGTTCCATGCAGCAGCCAATATAGACGGCCTGACCTTTACCGAAGCGGTTCAGGGTTACCGCAGGAATCCCGCCCCAGGCGGAATGCTCATAGGTACAGATCACCTCTGCACCCTGAACCGAGAGCAGCTCCATCCAGTCAGTAACCGACCGGCGCTCAGGCAGGGAAATATCCCCGGAGGACAGCTTC
>JAHZHG010000243.1:0-1139 GCA_019420425.1 Clostridiales bacterium | reverse complement strand
ACCGGACGGGTAAAGCGGTCATAGGTGAGGCCAAAGCATTCGGTCAGTCCATGGGGCTGCGCATCCGCATAAATCTTCAGATAGGGATCGGCAAAGCCGGTCTTAAACGTAGCGATCACGCTGCCGCCGTTTTTCACATAGCCCCGCACAGCGGCGGACAGATCCTCCGGCATTGCGTACAGCGCAGGCAGAATCACCAGAGAATACTGCCCGAAATCCCTGCAGGTATCGTTAATCACATCATACTCCAGATTGATCCGGTAGAGGGCGTCACAGATCCAACGCAGGTAATCGCTGTAATTGTGCTCCGGGACATCGCCCTGCTGGCAGGTGGGGAACCATTTCAGTCCCGCCTGGGAACGGCTGCTCACCATAACCGCAACCCCGTTCTGTTTTTTCAGGTGGAGCAGCTGGTCAGACAGCCGTGCAAAGTCCTTTCCGATCGTGGCGGCCTCCCGGTATACGGCCCCGGCGGAGAAGTCATGGCTCAGCACGCCCTTCCAGTAGCTTTCCACCGCGTTGTGGATACTGTGCCAGTGCCAGTAGCTGACACAGTCCGCCCCGCTGGCCAGGTGGCTGAACGCCTGGAGACGGAGCTGCCCCGGATAGGGCAGCCAGCCAAAATTGCCCTGTGCCTCTGTTTCCAGAACCAGGTAGTTGTCCTGCTTCAGGCCGCGGGCCACCGCGCCGCAGAAGGAAATTTCCGCTCCGGTCAGCTCATCCTCCGAAGGATGATAAATATCAAAGCCGGCGGTTGTCAGGGCTTTTGCAGCCGCGAACTGATCCACTTCCGGCTGCAGGCCGAAGGAATAAAGCCGCCACTCTGCGTCAAAATTCTGGGTGACAAACTGATCCGGACGGCGGTATTCATCGATAATGCTCCGCTGCCAGAGAAGAAATTCGGTGACCAGGTGCCGCTGGAAAGCTTCATATTCCGCACCGAAGCTGGCGTTTATCGTACCGCGCACGTCGGGCAGATCATCCCAGCTGGAAATGCTGTTTGACCAGTAGGCAAAGCCCATCTGCCGGTTCAGCTCCTCTAAAGTGGAAAAGCGCTCCTTCAGCCAGTCCTTAAACATGGCCTGGGCTCTGGCGGAACAGGTATCGTATGGCTTTGTCTCATTGTCCAGCTGAAAGCC
>JAHZHG010000242.1 GCA_019420425.1 Clostridiales bacterium | reverse complement strand
TCCCATTGAGGTGGAGGGAAAGACGTATCACATGACCGGCATTTCCATGGGCAATCCCCACTGTGTGGTCTATCTGGATGACGTCCGCGGAATGGACATCGAAAAGATCGGCCCTTCCTTTGAGCATCACGAGTGGTTTCCGGACAGGATCAATACCGAATTTGTCCGGGTACTGGATTCCCATACCATTGAGATGCGGGTATGGGAGCGCGGGGCAGGAGAAACCCTGGCCTGCGGCACAGGAGCCTGTGCCAGCGCCGTGGCTTCCGTCCTGAACGGCTACGTGGAGGACGGCGAGGTGACGGTAAAGCTGCTGGGCGGCGACCTGCGTATCTTCTGGGATAAGGAGAAAAACACGGTATTTATGACCGGGCCTGCCGCCGTCGTGTTTGACGGGGAGATAAACTGGTAAAAATTAGGAGGATAGGAATAAAGCCATGTTTAAGATTAATGACAATTATTTAAAGCTGCCGGGCAGCTATCTGTTTTCAACCATTGGGAAGAAGGTAAGCGCCTACCAGGCGGCCAATCCGGATAAGACCATTATCCGTCTGGGGATCGGCGACGTTACCCAGCCGATTGCCCCGGCCATTATCGAGGCCATGCACAGCGCGGTAGACGAGATGGGCAACGCAGCCACCTTCCACGGCTATGCCCCGGATCTGGGCTACGAATTTCTGCGCAGCGCCATTGCGAAAAATGATTATGCCGACAGAGGCTGCCAGATCGCGGCGGACGAGATTTTTGTCTCCGACGGAGCAAAGTGCGATTCCGGCAACATCCAGGAGATTTTCAGCACGGATAATAAGATCGCCGTATGCGATCCGGTGTACCCGGTATATGTGGACACCAACGTAATGGCGGGCAGAACCGGCACCTACGATCCGGTTGCGGAAAAGTGGAGCGATGTCATTTATATGCCCTGTACGGCAGATAACAATTTTGCGCCCGAGCTGCCCGGGGAAACGCCGGATCTGATCTACCTCTGTTTCCCGAATAACCCCACCGGCTCCACGATTACCAAAGACCAGCTTCAGGTGTGGGTGGATTATGCCAATAAAGTAGGCGCAGTCATCATCTACGACGCAGCCTATGAAGCATATATTTCCGAGGACAATGTGCCGCATTCCATTTACGAATGCGAGGGGGCAAGAACCTGTGCCATCGAGCTGAAATCCTTCTCGAAAAACGCAGGCTTTACCGGCGTACGCCTGGGCTATACCGTTATTCCAAAGGACTTGAAGTGCGGCGACGTGATGCTTCATTCCCTCTGGGCCAGAAGACACGGCACAAAGTACAACGGCGCTCCGTATATTGTACAGCGTGCCGGTGAAGCCGTTTACTCCGAGGCAGGGAAGGCGCAGCTAAAGGAGCAGATCGCCTATTATATGCGCAATGCCGCGGTGATTAAGGACGGCCTTAAGGAAGCGGGCTATACCGTATCCGGAGGCGTAAACGCACCGGATATCTGGCTGAAAACTCCGGGACCCATGACCTCCTGGGAGTTCTTCGACTACCTGCTGGATAAGGCAGGCGTGGTGGGAACACCCGGTTCAGGCTTTGGCCCCAGCGGAGAAGGCTATTTCCGCCTCACGGCGTTTGGCACATATGAAAACTCAGTGGCTGCACTGGAACGGATTAAGGCACTTTAAGCGATTGACCCCGGGATGCGTACGTTGGCATTCCGGGTTTTGTAGAAAGGGGCGATTTTATGGCGAACTGCATCAGTGACGAAACGATTGAATACGTGGGGATTCTGGCCAAGCTGGAGCTATCCGGCGAGGAAAAGGAAAAGGCCAGGCACGATATGGAACGGATGCTGGACTATATTGACAAGCTGGATGAGCTGGACGTCTCCGGAGTAGAGCCGATGACCCACGTATTCCCCCGGAATAATGTATTTCGTGAGGACGTGGTGGTAAACGGAGACGGCCGTGCGCACATGCTGGAGAATGCACCGGAGGAAAGGGACGGCGCATACGTTGTGCCCAGAACCGTGGATGCGGAATAGGGGGAAGGAGAAACTATCGTGGATTGTTCGACATGGACTGCCCTTGAGCTTGGCAGAAAAATAAAAGAAAAAGAAATTTCCGTAAAGGAAGCGGTACAGGCCAGTCTGGAGCAGATTGCGCAAAAAGACGGCTTGCTGAACTGCTATGTTACGGTGGATGAGGCAGGCGCGCGGAAAAAAGCAGAAGAGATCCAGCGCCGGATCGATGCCGGAGAGCTGAACGGCCCCCTGGCCGGCGTTCCGGTGGCGATCAAGGATAACCTGTGTACGGCAGGCTTAAAAACCACCTGCTCCTCCAGAATACTGGAAAATTTTGTACCCACCTACACGGCGGACGCTGTGGCCCGTCTGGAGGCCGCCGGAGCCGTGATTCTGGGAAAGACCAATATGGACGAATTTGCCATGGGCAGCACAACGGAGACCTCAGCCTTCGGCGTGACGAGAAACCCGTGGAATACGGAGCATGTGCCGGGCGGCTCCTCAGGCGGCTCCTGTGCGGCAGTGGCCGCGGGAGAGTGCCCCATTGCCCTTGGTTCGGACACCGGCGGCTCCATCCGCCAGCCCAGCTCCTACTGCGGCGTGACCGGAATCAAGCCAACCTACGGCACGGTTTCCCGTTATGGCCTGATCGCCTACGGCTCCTCCCTGGACCAGATCGGCCCGGTGGGCAGGGATGTATCCGACTGTGCGGCCCTGCTGGAGATCATTTCCGGCTACGATGCAAAGGACAGCACCTCCTATCCCCGTGAGGATTACCGGTTTACCGAAGCCCTTGCAGACGACGTAAAGGGAATGCGCATCGGCATCCCCAGAGATTATCTGGGCGAGGGCCTGGATCCGGAGGTAAAGGCTGCCATATTATAGGCGGCAAAGGCGCTGGAGGAAAAAGGAGCCATCGTAGAGGAATTTGACTTAAGCCTGGTGGAATACGCGATCCCCGCATACTACGTCATTGCCTCTGCAGAGGCCAGCTCCAACCTGGCCCGGTTTGACGGCGTGAAATACGGCTACCGTGCAGAGGGATATGAGGGCCTGCACCAGATGTACAAAAAGAGCCGCTCCGAGGGCTTTGGCCCGGAGGTAAAGCGGAGAATCATGCTGGGCTCCTTCGTCTTAAGCTCCGGCTATTACGACGCCTACTATCTGAAAGCCCTGCGCACCAAGGCCCTGATTAAGCAGGCCTTTGACCGCGCCTTTGCGTCCTATGATCTGATTCTCGGCCCGGCGGCCCCCACGACGGCGCCGCGGATCGGGGACAGCCTGGGTGATCCGCTGAAGATGTACCTGGGCGATATTTATACCATTTCCGTAAACCTGGCCGCCCTGCCGGGAATGACCGTTCCCTGCGGCGTGGACAGTAAAGGACTGCCCATCGGCCTGCAGCTGATTGCAGACTGCTTCCAGGAGAAAAAGATGATCCGCGCAGCGTACGCCTATGAACAGGCCAGAGGGCCGTGGCGGCTGCCCGCAGCAGACGGAAGGGAGGGAAAATAACCATGGAAAAACAGTATGAAACCGTCATCGGCCTGGAGGTTCACGTAGAGCTGGCCACAAAGACAAAGATTTTCTGCGGCTGCTCCACCGCATTCGGCGGCGCGCCCAATACCCATACGTGCCCCGTGTGCACCGGTATGCCCGGCTCCCTCCCTGTACTGAACAAACAGGTGGTGGAATACGCCCTGGCCGTCGGCTTGGCAACCAACTGCAAAATCCACCAGTACTGCAAATTTGACCGGAAAAACTATTTTTATCCGGACAATCCCCAGAACTACCAGATTTCCCAGCTCTACCTTCCCATCTGCTACGAGGGCGGCGTGGAGATCGAGACGGAGAACGGGGTAAAGACCGTGGGTATCCATGAAATCCACATGGAGGAGGATGCCGGAAAGCTGATTCATGACGACTGGGAGGAATGCTCCCTGGTGGACTTTAACCGAAGCGGCGTGCCGCTGATCGAGATCGTCTCCGAGCCGGATATGCGCAGCGCCGAAGAGGTCATCGCCTATCTGGAAAAGCTGCGCCTGATTATCCAGTATCTGGGCGCTTCCGACTGCAAGCTGAACGAAGGCTCCATGCGTGCCGACGTGAACCTCTCCGTGCGTGAGGCGGGAACAGAAAAATTCGGCACCCGGACAGAGATGAAAAATCTGAACTCCTTCCGCGCGATCTCCAGGGCCATTGAGGGCGAGCGCCGCCGCCAGATCGAGATTCTGGAGGACGGAGGCACGGTGGTGCAGGAGACGAGACGCTGGGACGATGCAAAGGAAAGCTCCTATGCCATGCGTTCCAAGGAGGACGCCCAGGACTACCGGTACTTCCCCGACCCTGACCTGCCGCCCGTGCAGATCAGCGACGAGTGGATCGAAAGCATCCGCGCCCGCCAGCCGGAGCTGCGCACCGAAAAGCTGGCCCGCTACAAGGCAGAATTTGACATTCCGGATTACGATGCCAAAATCCTGACCTCCGCCAAGCGCTTGGCCGACATCTTTGAGGAGACGACCGCCATCTGCGGCAAGCCGAAAAAGGTGTCCAACTGGCTGATGGGCGAGACCCTGCGCCTGGCCAAAGAACGGGAAGTGGATCTTCAGGACCTGGATTTCTCCCCGAAGCATCTGGCTGCTATCATCGAGATGATCGACAAGGGCATGATTAACGGGGCCATTGCCAAGGAGGTGTTCGAGGAGGTATTTACCTCCAATGTGGATCCGGAGGCCTACGTAAAGGAAAAGGGCCTTCTGATGGAAAACGACGGTGACGCCCTGCGCAAGGCAGTAGAGGAGGTCATCGCAGCCAATCCGAAATCGGTGGAGGACTATCACGGCGGGAAGGAAAAGGCGCTGGGCTTTCTGGTCGGCCAGACCATGAAGGCCATGAAGGGAAAGGCAAATCCAGGAGCGGTAAATCAGCTGCTGAAGGAATTGTTGTAAAGATAATTCAACGGGGGAAAAGAGGTATGAAAGGTATACCTTTCAGGCACCCCGGAACGAAGCCGCAGTGAATGCG
>JAHZHG010000241.1 GCA_019420425.1 Clostridiales bacterium | reverse complement strand
AAGCGTAAAGGCGGATTGAGGAGGCCTAATTAAAAAGAGTTAGCAGGGAAGGAATATAGGGTTAGCAAAGGAGCATAAATGAGGAATAACGAACTGATTTTCCTGTCCGGAACCGATTATAAAACAATGACTAAACAGCTTCTGGCCCGGGCAGACCTGATCGGGCGGATTCCGGACAGAGCTGTGCGGATTGGGATTAAGCCCAACCTGGTGTCGGCGTCGGAGGCATCATGGGGAGCGACCACCCATCCGGAAATTGTAGAAGGCATTATTGAATACCTTCGGGAGAACGGCTGCACCAATCTGGTGATGCTGGAAAGCTCTTGGGTGGGAGGCAAAACGGAGGAGGCGTATACCGTCTGCGGATATGACCGGATTTCCGAAACCTACGGCGTGCCTTTCTGGGATATGCAGAAGGATAAAGGCAGGCTGCGGGACTGCAAAGGGATGGAGCTCTCCGTCTGCGAGCGGGTGGATCAGATCGGTTTCCTGATTAATGTACCAGTGCTAAAGGGGCACTGTCAGACAAACATGACCTGCGCCCTGAAAAATATGAAGGGGCTGATTCCCAACAAAGAAAAACGGCGCTTCCACTCCCTGGGGCTGCACAGGCCGATTGCCCATTTGAATGCGGGGATCCGCCAGGATTTTATTGTGGTGGATAATATCTGCGGAGACCTGGACTTTGAGGACGGGGGAAACCCGGTGGTGATGAACCGGATTGCGGCCGCTGCAGACCCGGTGCTCTGCGACGCCTGGGGCTGTACCGTTGTGGGCTGCAAAAAAGAAGAGGTACCGTATATCGGCCTGGCAGAGGAGCTGGGCGTAGGCTGCGGAAACCTCACCGCGGCAAAGATAACAGAGATAAACCGCGCGGAGGAAGCCGGTCAGGATACGAAGCGGAATCAGGCAAAGAGCTGCGGCCGTGACACGGAGAAGCGCTGTACGGAGAACTGCGTCCGGCAGGCCGAACGGGAACGGAAGATCGTTGCCCTGCGGGATGCCGTGGAGGAGGTGGATTCCTGCTCCGCCTGCTATGGATATCTGATTCCTGCGCTGGAAAGATTGCGCAGGGAGGGACTTTTAGAAAAGCTGAGTGCCAAAATCTGCATTGGCCAGGGCTATCGCGGGCAAACCGGAGAACTGGGGATCGGCAGCTGCACGTCCGGATTTACCCATTCCCTGAAAGGGTGTCCGCCGGTGGAGGATGAGATATACCGGTTTCTGCGGACATATATTGAAGAGAAAGAGAAGTCCTGATCTATGAGGCGGAGCCGCATGCAATCGGCGTTTTTGCACAGGACGCGAATGTGGAGTTTTTTGATATCTCCGTTACGGCGTAAAGAAAATTCCTTGACAGGGAGGTACAGAGCGGTTATTATGGATATGTCGATACGTACCCCTTTGTATCGATGCTTGGTTTTAGTAATAATAGTCATAGTGAAACGACGGGACAGGCAGCTGGTTATCAGCTGCCTGTTTGCTTTACGCTGCGGAGTCCGGGACTCCAACATGTGTAAAAAAATATAGAAATCCCTTTTCCCCTGTAGTACAATAAAAACCATACAACATCAGGAGGCCACCCAAATGAACATAATCATGAGAGAAATCTGCGATGATGACCTTTCATCCGCAATAGAAATATGGAACCGCGTAGTAGAGGACGGTGTGGCGTTTCCGCAGCTGGAGCTGCTGAACGAGGACACCGGCCGTCAGTTTTTCGGGGAGCAGTCGTTTACTGGCGTTGCCTGTGACGGGGACACCGGCGAGGTGGTCGGCCTGTACATCCTTCATCCCAACAATATCGGCCGCTGCGGCCACATCTGCAACGCCAGCTATGCCGTCAAAGCAGGCCTGCGCGGCCGGCATATCGGAGAAACGCTGGTTAAGCATTGCCTCGCCAAAGGAAAAGAACTGGGCTTTGGCATTATGCAGTTCAATGCGGTGGTAAGGAGCAACGAGCCTGCGCTGCGCCTGTACAAAAAGCTGGGCTTTACCCGGCTGGGCGTCATCCCCGGAGGCTTTTTGATGAAGGACGGAAGCTACGAGGACATTATTCCGCACTATCGCGTATTGTAATTGAGGGAGTTTTCCATGGCATTTGTAATTGAGGAAGAACTGAAAAAGCTGCCGGCCAAGCCCGGCGTCTATCTGATGCACGACGCCAAGGACGAGATTATCTACGTCGGCAAGGCAATCAGCCTGAAAAACCGTGTGCGCCAGTATTTCCAGAGCAGCCGCAACAAGGGCGTAAAGATCGAGCAGATGGTGGAACGGATCGCCCGCTTTGAGTACATTGTGACAGACTCGGAGCTGGAGGCCCTGGTGCTGGAGTGCAACCTGATCAAGGAGCACCGGCCAAAGTACAACACCATGCTGATGGATGACAAAACCTATCCGTTTATCAAGGTAACGATGGGCGAGGACTTCCCGCGGATTCTGTTTTCACGGACGATGAAAAAGGACAAGTCCCGGTACTATGGCCCGTACACCAGCGCAGGAGCAGTAAAGGATACCATCGAGCTGATCTGCAAGCTGTACCAGCTGCGCACCTGCAACCGCCGTCTCCCCAGAGACATCGGAGCGGAGCGGCCCTGCCTGAATTACCACATCAAGCAGTGCCAGGCCCCCTGCCAGGGCTACATCAGCAAGGAGGAGTACCGGCAGAACCTGAACGGTGCACTGGATTTTCTGAATGGCAATTACGGCCCGATCATCCATATGCTGGAGGAAAAGATGAACAAAGCCTCCGAGGCAATGGAGTTTGAGGAGGCGATCACCTGGCGGGAGCTCTTAACCAGCGTAAAGGCGGTGGCCCAGAAGCAGAAAATCACCAACAGTGACGGCGAGGACAAGGATATCATTGCCCTGGCCGTGGATGAGACGGATGCGGTGGTGCAGATTTTCTTTGTCCGGGGCGGCCGTCTGATCGGCCGCGACCATTTCTGCATGACAGCCACCATGCAGGAGAGCAGGAGCATGATCCTGGACAGCTTTATCAAGCAATTTTATTCAGGGACGCCCTACATTCCCCGGGAGCTGATGATCCAGGAGGAGATTGAGGATAAAGAGCTGGTGGAAAAATGGCTCGCCGGAAAGCGGGGCGGCCGGGTATACATCCGCGTACCGAAAAAAGGGACAAAGGAAAAGCTGGTGGAGCTGGCAGCCCAGAATGCGGCGATTGTCCTGCGCCAGGACAAGGAAAAGCTGAAGCGCGAGGAGGGGCGCACCATTGGGGCACTGAAGGAGATCGGAGAGATGATCGGGCTGGAGCGCATTGTCCGGGTGGAGGCCTACGATATCTCCAATATCAGCGGCTTTGAATCCGTCGGCTCCATGATCGTCTACGAGCGGGGAAAGCCAAAGCGCAGCGACTACCGCCGGTTTAAGATACGCACAGTGGTGGGCCCGGACGACTACGCCAGCCTGGAGGAGGTGCTGACCCGCCGGTTTACCCACGGCCTGGAGGAGCAAAAAGAGCTGGAGGAAAAGCAGATGGACAGGGAAATCGGCAGCTTCACCAGCTTCCCTGACCTGATCATGATGGACGGCGGAAGGGGACAGGTAAACGTGGCCCTGCGGGTGCTGGAGAAGCTGCACCTGGACATCCCGGTCTGTGGCATGGTAAAGGACGATTTTCACCGCACCCGCGGATTGTATTATCAGAACCGGGAGCTGCCTATCGATGAGCGTTCGGAGGGATTTAAGCTGATCACGAGGATACAGGACGAAGCTCACCGGTTTGCCATTGAGTACCACAGAAGCCTGCGCAGCATAAACCAGGTGCATTCCCTGCTGGACGACATTCCGGGAATCGGCCCGGCCCGTCGCAAGGCGCTGATGCGGACCTTCAAATCCCTGGAAGGCATCCGGGACGCGTCTCTGGAGCAGCTGGAAAATGCGCCGTCGATGAACAGGGCAAGCGCACAGCAGGTCTATGATTTTTTTCATAAGAAAAGTTGAAAGCAGAAAAAACGTGCATTGTACAACGGTCTTTGGTGTGCTAAAATAAAAACAGTGACGGTTTTAGCCCGAAAAGTAAGGAGAAAAAGAGATGAGCAGCAGTGTAGCAATTTCCAAAGTTGCAGAAAAAATGAATCTGATTAACGAGACGCCGGATATTGACCTGACTGACCGCAGGATCGCTACGTCGGAGATCAACCGTCCGGCGCTGCAGCTGACCGGATACTTTGACCATTTTGCCTCCGAGCGCGTACAGATTATCGGTTATGTGGAATACACATACCTGGAGCATTGCAGCAAGGAGCAGAAGTATCCGATTTACGAAAAATTTCTGTCCTACCAGGTGCCGTGCATCATTTATACCACGATGACCACGCCGGAGCCGGAGCTTCTGGAGCTGGCCAAACAGTATGAAGTGCCTGTATTTTCCACAAAGATGACGACATCTGCATTTATGGCGGAGATCATCCGGTGGCTGAACGTAGAGCTGGCCCCCTGTATTTCGATTCACGGCGTTCTGGTGGACGTTTACGGTGAGGGCGTGCTGATCATGGGCGAGAGCGGCATCGGCAAGAGCGAGGCTGCGCTGGAGCTGATCAAGCGCGGACACCGCCTGGTGACTGACGACGTGGTAGAGATCCGCAGAGTCAGCGATGAGACGCTGATCGGAACCGCCCCCGACATTACCCGGCACTTTATTGAGCTGAGAGGTATCGGGATTATTGATGTAAAGACCCTGTTCGGTGTAGAAAGTGTAAAGAACACCCAGTCCATTGATCTGGTAATCAAGCTGGAGGAGTGGGACAGGGACAAGGAGTACGACCGTCTCGGACTGGAGGAGGAATACACCGAGTTCCTGGGCAACAAGGTGGTATGTCATTCCCTGCCGATCCGTCCCGGGCGAAACCTGGCCGTTATTGTAGAGTCGGCTGCGGTTAACCACAGACAGAAAAAGATGGGATACAATGCGGCGAAGGAGCTGTACAACCGTGTACAGAACAGCCTGATGAAAAATTTTAAAAAAGACTAAACGGCATATGGAGGGCGACAAAGATGAAAAAGT
>JAHZHG010000240.1 GCA_019420425.1 Clostridiales bacterium | reverse complement strand
TTTTCAGGTGATTATTATGTATCTGCCTTGACAAATACTTATCCATGACTTATAATTATCACACTTGCAATTTAAAGTGTTAAAGTATGGGATTAAGTAACAGTTAAGGAGACAAAAATGAAAGAACGAGAAAAACTAATGGATTTCCGCTCCGGTATCCGTGTGGTAGACGCTACCATGCGCGACGGAGGACTGGTAAATGATTTTTACTTTACGGATGAATTTGTACGCGATCTGTATCTGACCAATATCCGGGCAGGCGTGGACTACATGGAATTTGGATATAAAGCTTCCAGAGACATGTTTGACGAAAGTAAATTTGGCAAGTGGAAATTCTGTAAAGACGATGACATCCGCGCAATCGTAGGAGATAACAATACCGATCTGAAGATCGCAATTATGGCGGATGTGGGAAGATGCAACTACAAGACAGACATTCTCCCCAAAGAAGAAAGCCCGATCGACCTGATCCGTGTGGCTACATATATTAACACCATTCCCGCAGCCATAGATATGATTGAAAATGCCACGCAAAAAGGCTATGAAACCAGCTGCAACCTCATGGCGATCTCCAACGCCCAGGAAAAGGATGTGGAAATCGCCATGAACCTGGTCGCTCAGACGGATGTCAAGGTGCTGTATATCGTAGACAGCTACGGCGTGCTCTGTCCGGAGCAGCTGGCCCGTATCGTTGACCTGTACATGAACGCCGCCGCCAAATACGGAAAAGAAGTCGGCATTCACGCCCACAACAACCAGCAGCTGGCCTTTGCAAACACCATCGAAGCCGTCGGCGACGGGGTAAACTTTCTGGATGCCACCTACAATACCATGGGACGCGGAGCAGGGAACTGCGCGATGGAATTATTATTGAGTTTTCTGAAAAACCCGAAATACAATGTATATCCGGTATTCCAGTTCATTCAGAAGCATATGGTAAAGCTGAAGCAGGACGGCATCGTATGGGGCTATGACCTGCAGTATCTGATGACCAGTATCCTGAACCAGCATCCCCGCAGTGCCATCCAGTTCACCAGTGAGAAACGCCAGGATTACGCCGACTTCTATTGCGAATTGATCGGAAGAGACTGATTCGATTACCGCAAAAAGCCGGAAAATACTGAGGAAAACACTACGGTCAGCAGACCGGCCACAGCGATCGCCAGAGAACTCATCGCTCCTTCGACCTCCCCCATCTCGATGGCACGCGCCGTGCCTATCGCGTGGGAGGAGGTGCCGATGGCGATTCCTCTGGCGACCGGCTCATGAATGCGGAAAATCCGGCACACGCCCTCTGCTACAATATTTCCGACTACACCGGTCACGATAATCACCGCTGCGGTAATGGTGCTGTTTCCGCCAAGCTCCTCCGCCACTCCGATACCGATAGCTGTGGTAATCGATTTTGGCAGCAGCGTAACATATTCACTGTGACTCATCTGAAAGATCAGGGCAATCGCAAACACCGCGGCAAGGCTGGTCAGCACCCCCGCAATAATTCCGGCTAAAATCGCTCTCACGTTGCTTTTCAGCAGATTCATCTGCCTGTGCAGCGGCAAAGCCAGGCAAACCGTAGCAGGCGTCAGCAGATAGCTGATGACCTGAGCCCCTTCCTGATAATCTGCATAATCAATCCGGAATGCTCCCAGAATAATCATCACAAAAACGATGGCCAGCAGCAGCGGATTAAACAGAGCCAGACCTGTTTTTTTCTTACAGAACACTCCCAGCTCATAGCACAGGATACTGACCACCGCTCCGAAAAATACCGATTCGGATAAACACTCCTTCATTTTTTCTTCCTCTTTTCTCTGTAAATTACACGCTGAGTTACTCTTCCGGTCACTCCCATAACGAGTGCCGTCACCACAGTCACCGCCAGTATGCAGGGAATCAGCATACTTTTCAGTGCAGGCCAGGAAACCATAAGGCCGACTGCGGCCGGTATGAACATCATCGGCATAATCTCAATCAGAAAATCTCCGGTTTCTTTTATCTGCTCTTCCTTTAATATTCCTGTCTGCAGTGCCAGCAGCAACAGCAGCAAGCCATAAATTCCTGCCGGAACCGGGAGGGGAATAAGGCTTTTGAGCACCTCTCCGATAAAGGTCACCAGCAAAATAATTACAAACTGTCTTACATATTTCATCTTTGCCTCCATCTGCACTGCGGATTCAGTGCGCGTCCGCTTTTTGCCAAAGCAAGCAGTTATCCGTAAACTGTGCGGTTACTGCTCCCTTATCCTTCAGCCAGGAAAGATAGGAGCGCACCGTGCTGCCAATCAATACATACTGTTCCATGTTCATGACCAGGCCGTATTCGTCAAACACCTTTTTCAGCAGCGTCTCGGCACATAACGGCTCCTCCAGAAAAGCCAGCAGCCGTTCTGCAATTGCATAAACCTTGCTGCGGTTAACCCGCACCAGTTCACGGATATCCTGTACCGCGTCCGCATGGGCCGGAACAAACATCGCTGCGTCCATCGCCTCTACCTTATCCAGGGTGTTTAGGTATTCTGCCACATCATAAATAAAGGAAATCTGATATTTTTCCAGCGTGCTCTGGCTGCTGATGCAGTCCGCAAGGAAAACCGTATTATCCGGTGTCCGGATACCGATCATATCAAAGAAATGGCCCGGCAGGGGAATGACCTCCAGTTCCTTGGGGAACTGTTCGTCGCTGATGGAAAGCGGATCGCTCTCTGCCGCCAGAAGAAACTTGTGACGTAAATCCCTGCATGGATAGCCTCCGTATAAAAAGGCCGGCTCCAAAATCGGAAATCTGGTAAATGCAGCCTCAATACCGTTGGCAAAAATCGGACATCCGGTCTGCTGCTGTAAATAGTGGTTTCCGCCAATATGATCGGCATTGGAATGGGTATTGATTATCCCTTTCAGCTTCCAGCCTGCACCATCCAGGATTTTACGTACCTTTCTGCCTGCCTCTTTATCATTTCCGCTGTCAATCAAATATACATCTGTTTCTGTAGCCCGATAAATGCCAACTTTGGCGGGGCAATTGATGTAGTAGCTCTTTTCTCCCACCTGAATTAATTCATACATTATACTGCCTTTCCTTTCTGCTGTCTCCGCAGCAAAAGGCTGTCCAGTCTCCTGCTGCGGCTGTATACTAAATGACAGATAGCCAGGAACATTCTAGCAGTTTACCAGCGATAATGCAAGTAAAACAAAAGAGCAGCTTATGTTAATGGAAAAACAGCTTTCTCCAAAACGGAATGCCCAGAATGAAGGAAGCTGCTGCCGCAAGGAGACTCTGGGGAAGCCCGTTTTGTCTGGCAGCCGTTTTCTGCAGCGCTCCTTCCTGTATTTCTCCGGTTCTTTCTGCAAGCACTTCTCCTCTGCTTTTCCCGGCAATGGTCACCGGAGCAGCGGCATCGGATTCCACCCCCTGATTTACCCAAAAGCGAAGCGGCCCGCTTTCGCATGAATTTCCCGCCGCATCCTCTATGCGTACCGAGAGAGTCTGCTGGTTTTCGCTTTCCGGTATCGTCAGCTTAATCCGTCCGTCCAGTTCTGCCAGTTCCTCTCCGGAACAGCTCAGCACGGATTCACCGTTCAGTTCCACCTCTACCAAATGTATTTCTCCGTTATCCTTCGGCTCTAATGCGACCACGGCCTTTTCCGCGGCTATCCTACTGTTGTCTTCAATACCGGTGATTACGCATTCCGGCGCTGTACGGTCAATGGAAAAACGAAGCTTCTGCTGCTTTAACTGACTGTCTGTACAGTTTCCGTTTGCGTCCAGAGAGATAAATATCACTTCGTACGCTCCTTCTTCGTGGAATGCTTCCGGGGATATCTCGTACGTGTACTGGTTCCAGCCGTCTCCGCTTTTGGAGAGACTGACCTGATATTCGGTTCCCCGCTTCAGTTCTGTCCATTTTCCGTTTTGGCAGCAGAGTATTTTTTGTCCCGTCAGCCGGTCAGGATTTTTTTCCGTGAGTACAACGGAGAAGGCCTCCTGCCGGTAATAGTCAGCCAGACAATTCCGGGTTTCCTCACTCAGCTCGTAGAGAGAGCCCTGGCGGTTTACTTTGAAATGAATATTCTTTTCGTATGCTTTTCCTTCCTGATCCTGGGCCGTCAGACACAGGCGATAGATGCCGTCCTCGCTGTGTTCAAAGTCAAAACCGGGGAATATGATTCCCTTTCCGCTTTCATCCTCCTGCAGGATACCGATATACCGGAGACTTTCCTCCCGGCCATCTGATCTGGTTCTGATCAGCTCGGCCTGTATGGATTCCGCCCGGCATTTCCCGGAGATGGAATTGATCTGCAGGATCAGCCCTTCGTCGCCGCTCTCCTTCTGCTGCCGCAGGCTTACCTCCAGCATTGGAGAGGCCTCCTCCTGGTTTTCTTCTTTTTCTTCCGACTGTCCTGTCTCCGGCACGGCAGCTGGATTGCAGAGCGCTCCCTGCACAGGTTCTTCCGCGTCGTCAGACGTCTCCGTTTCAAACTCAGCTTCCGTTTCCTGCACGTATTCCGTCTCCCTTTCGCCTCCCGATACCGAATCACTTTCCGACTTTTCTTCACTCTCCGGTTTTAAATCAACTTTTGATTCTGCTTCACTCTCTAGCTCCGAATTACTTTCCGATTCCATTTCCCTCTCCTGTTCCCGCTCATTTCCAGACTCCTCTCCACTCTCCGCATTCCAAATATCTCCTGCTTCCGCTTCGCTCTCTGATTCCTTCTCACATTCAGATTCTGCTTCACTCTCTGCCTCCAACTCACTCTCTGAATCTGTTTCGCTCTCCAGACCTCGCTCACTCTCCGTTTCCTCTTCCTCCTCTGCCTTCAACTCACTATCCGAGTCTGTTTCATTCTCCAGACCTCGCTCGCTTTCCGTTTCCTGTTCCCCCTCTGCCTCCAACTTACTTTCCGATTCTGTTTCATTCTCCAGCCCAAGCTCACTCTCGGATTCTGCTTCACTCGCCAATTCCGTATCACCTTCTACATTCGTTTCGCCCTCCAGTCCATGCTCGCTTTCGCTTTCTGTTCCACTCCACGACT
>JAHZHG010000024.1 GCA_019420425.1 Clostridiales bacterium | reverse complement strand
GAAACCGCGGATGAGTTTTATGCGTATTACAAAGAAATGCTGGGCGACCTGTACGACGAATATGATTTCGAAAGCCTGGTACAGGTAACGGATGAGGATGCGTTCGCTACGGCACGTACGCTGAACACCATGGGCCTGAACTCCTCAACACTGACCAACGTCACCGCGGTTGAGCTGTTCGGACAGATGTATGACGAAATAAACGAAGAAGGAAACGTATATGTATACCTGCTTTCCCATTTCACCCCGGGACGCAATGAGGATTACTACTGGGCATGGCATTCCAGCGATCTTTGGTACACCTTTGGATCTCTGCGCGACGTGCCTGAGCAGCGCGACTGGACAGACTGGGATTACGAATTAGCAGATATGGTTACCTCCTACTGGTCAAACTTTATGAAAACCGGCGATCCCAACGGCGAAGGCCTGCCTGAGTGGCTGCCCTCCAACAACGAGCAGCTGGCCTATATGGATCTGGCAGAGAAGGATACCCTGGGAACCGTAACGGAAATCGATCAGCTGAAGGAACTGATGATTGCATACTGTGAAGCAAACGTGCTGTAAAAAGGAGGAGAAATCGAAGATGAAGCAGTATTAAACGCGATTGACGAAGAGTACAAAGATCTGGTATACCGTCCTGGCAGATTTATAACCGGTTTGGTACGATGAATATGAACCTGGATCACCTGGCAAATATGCGGGATCTGTTGGCAAGGCCCCCTAAGGGCGGCCGGGTATACGACGGCGGCGACGGAAAGAGCCTGGAAGAGCTTTTGCAGGAAGGCGATATGGTCATCAAACCGATCGAAGGCGGCTGGCTGGATACCACCGTTTACTACGGCACAGAGCTGACCACGGTCGCAGCCGTAACAACCGCTGCAGACCAGCTGAATATCGTAGCCGGAATTGAAGAGGCAGAAACAGAAGCAGAATAAAAATACGTAAGATCACAAAATAAAACAGATACCAGCCGGCATAGTCCAAAACGGATATGCCGGCTGGCTTTCGGTTTAGCGGGATATGTTTTGCTGCTGCCTGCTATTTCAAAATTTAGATGCAGTAAATGGAAAAGATAATATGGCTTCAAAAGCGTTTGCCAAGCGGATTGGCGTGTCACAGCCGACGGTTTCCCAAGCATTTTATGGGCATGAACCAGAACCGGATGCCGGCCAATATCTACGACTGGATACAGCGGGAGATGAGCCGGTATCCGCTACGATCTGAACTACCGGTTTTCAGACCGTATATACGGCGGAAAGTGCAGAAGAAGCCGGTACCTACCGGAATTATTTCTGCCGGGGTTATCCGCTGTTTTTTGATGCCTGTCTGTCCAGAATAAGAGAGGTTTCAGAAAAATAAAAGAAAAAAGAAAATACTGGGGGAAATGTAAAAATAGCCTAAAAATATATAAAAAATTTATTAAAATTTTATCTTGGAATCATCCGCAGATAATGGTAAGATAAGCCCATGGCGAAATCAGGAGGTTTGCCTGCTTCGCCTATATCTTATCTTATTTTATCTTACTCTTAGAGGAGGGCTTGTTATGGTAACTTTTTTTGTGTGTCTGGCACTGCTTGTTGTGGGCTACATTGTGTACGGAGCAGTTGTCGAGAAGGTGTTCAAGCCGGATGACCGGCAGACGCCCTGTGTGGCGCACCCGGACGGCGTGGACTATGTGCCGATGAAGCCGTGGAGGGCATTCCTGATCCAGCTGCTGAACATCGCAGGTCTGGGGCCGATTTTCGGCGCTCTTTCCGGAGCAATCTGGGGACCTTCCGTATTTCTGTGGATCGTATTCGGTACCATTTTTGCCGGTGCAGTACATGACTACCTGAGCGGTATGCTTTCCATCCGTAATGATGGAGCCAGCATTTCCGAGATCGTAGGTATCTACCTTGGGCCGGTGATGAAGAACGTTATGCGCGTATTTTCAGTTGTGCTGCTGGTTATGGTCGGCGTTGTATTCATGGTAGGCCCGGCAGGCCTGCTGGCTCTGCTGACGCCCAATGTCCTGGACGTAAGATTCTGGACGATTGTTGTACTGCTGTACTATTTCCTGGCTACTCTGCTTCCGATTGATAAGATCATCGGAAAGCTGTATCCGATTTTCGGTATCTGCCTGATCATCATGGCCATCGGAATCGGCGGAGCTACGATTGCCAACAGCGGAACCAGACCGATGATGGAAATGACCCTTTCCAATCTGCATCCTGCGAATAAACCGATCTGGCCGCTGATGTTTATCACGGTAGCCTGTGGCGCGATTTCCGGCTTCCATGCCACCCAGTCCCCGATGGTTGCCCGCTGCCTGACTTCTGAAAAGCAGGGACGGAAAATCTTCTACGGCGCAATGGTATCCGAAGGCGTGATTGCTCTGATCTGGGCAGCAGCCGGTATTGCCTTCTTCTATAACAAGGACGGTGCAACAAGCGGTATGCAGGCTCTGCTGGACGCAGGCGGCGGAAACTCCACTGTAGTTTACGATATGTCTATGAGCCTTTTAGGGCCGGTCGGCGGTGTGCTGGCAATGATCGGTGTTATTGCCTGCCCGATTACCTCCGGTGATACGGCATTCAGAAGCGCCCGTCTGACGATTGCCGACTGGTTTAAGATCGAGCAGAAGGACGGAAAGAAGCGTCTGCTACTGTCTGCTCCGCTGCTGATCGTAGGCTATCTGATTTCCCTGATCGATTATCAGATTATCTGGAGATACTTCTCCTGGGCAAACCAGACTCTGGCAATGATGGCCCTGTGGGCAGGTGCAGTTTACCTGGCCAAATATACGAAGCAGACCTACGCCAGTCTGATGGCCGCCCTTCCGGCTACCTTTATGTCGGCAGTAAGCGTGACCTACATACTGATCGCGGACGAAGGCTTCAAGCTGAGTTCATCCATCGCGTATCCGGTGGGCCTGGCAGCGGCCCTGCTGTTTGCGGTAATCTTTATCGTAAGGGCATTCCTGCCGGGATTAAAGCAGTCCAAATAATAAAAAGAAAGAACATCCTCCTGCGAAAAGCGGGGGGTTGTTTTTGTTTGGAGCTGGAGGAAACTTCCTCTTTACAAAGAACATGCGTTCTGATATAATTTTTCACAGGAGGGAAGAATGTATGTTCGATAAAAGGAAACGGTTGATTTTTCATCTTGACGTGAACTCGGCTTTCCTCTCCTGGGAGGCGGCGTACCGGCTGCATCACCTCGGCGGGCAGCTGGATCTGCGGGAGGTTCCCTCCGCGGTGGCCGGAGATCAGGCTATGCGCCGGGGGATTATCCTGGCGAAGAGCATTCCGGCAAAGCGTTTCGGGATACAGACGGGAATGTCCATTGTCGAGGCGCTGCAGAGGTGTCCGAAGCTGTATCTTGTTCCGCCGAATTATTCCCTGTACCAGAGCTGCTCGTCGGCGGTGATGCATATTATGCGGGAGTATACGCCGTGGGTGGAGCAGTACAGCATTGACGAGGCTTTCATGGATATGACAGAGCTGGGGGAGCTGTATCCCGATCCGGTGGAGACAGCCGGCGAGCTGCGCCGGAGGATTTCCGATGAGCTGGGTTTTACGGTAAATGTCGGGATATCCTGCAACAAGGTACTGGCCAAGATGGCCGGCGAACTGAAAAAGCCCAATCTTGTACACACCCTGTTTCCGGAGGAGATACCGGAAAAGCTATGGCCTCTCCCGGTTTCCGAGCTATTTTTTGTCGGGCGGGCCACCACGAAAAAGCTGTATAACATGGGCATACGTACGATTGGCGAGCTGGCCCGTACAGACCCGGGAATATTAGAGGCCCAGCTGAAGCATCAGGGCGGAGTGGTCTGGGCTTTCGCCAATGGCCTGGACTGCTCAGCGGTGGAGGCCGAGGCCCCTCCCCAGAAGGGCTACGGGAATTCCACCACGATCCCGTTTGACGTGGAGGATGCAGAGACGGCAAAGAAGGTTTTGCTGGCGCTGGCGGAGACGGTGGCCAGGCGTCTGCGGGAGGACCGGGTACGCGCGGAGGTGGTTTCCGTGAGCCTGAAGGGGAGCGATCTGCACAGCGCCTGTCATCAGGTGATCCTGGATAACCCGACCAACATTACCAGAGAGCTTCACTGCTGTGCCTGCCGCCTGTTTGACGAGCTGTGGGACCGGCAGACGCCCATTCGCCAGCTGGGGATTCACACGAGCCGCCTGAGCAGGGGAGAAGAGATGAGACAGCTGCACCTGTTTGACTCCACAGATTACGGAAAGCTGGAGCGGGCAGACGCCGCCGTGGATCGGATCCGACGGCGGTTCGGCATTGATGCAGTGAAACGGGCAGTGTTTCTGAGCGGCCCCATCGACCACCTGGAGGGCGGAGTATCCAGAGAAAAGCGTACGGTGGATTATACCGGAATGAGGATTGACTGAAGGGAGGGATCCGGATGAGTATGGGAATCGGGATAAACGATGAGCGCCCCGACGCAGGGACTCTGCGGGGGCGCCAGGAGCCGGTAGCCTGCGGCGTCTGGTTTACCAGCACCGGTACGGCTGTGCCAAAGATGATCAAGTTTCAGGATAGTGAAGGGCAGATCCATACTCTGCCGAATATTCATGTGATTTCTGTGGAAAAGAAATTTTACTGTGGGATTCCCACCATCGAGTATGAATGCGATACGGTGATCGGAGCCTGCCGCCAGCAGTTTTCCCTGCTGTTTTATGTGGAACGCCAGGAATGGAAGATCCTGTGGCGGCGGGACTGATCTATAGCTCATCCAGGCAGACGGGCGGGGCCAGCTCGCGGCGGGCCACCCTCAGCTCCATTCCCGCTCCCGTCTCCACGGACCATTTGACCAGGGTAAGCTGCCGGTTTTGCAGCTCCAGGCAGGTGATACACCGGGGATGCACACAGCTGCCGGTATTGAAATAGGGAGAAGCCGCACTTCCGACCCGGGGACGGTGGGTATGCCCGGTGATGAGTATCCGATGATGGCTTTTGGCCCAGTCAAGCAGGCGTTTTTCATTTTTTTCTGTCACGCTGTAGTTTTTTGCGGCGCTGGTGGGGTCAGTGACCCCATAGTGCTCCAGTGTCCGCCAGAGATAGCGGACCAGAAAGCGGGAAACACGCCAGAAAACAGAGTTCAGTGGGTCGGCCTGATGCCCGTGGGTCAGGTACAGCCCCTTTCCCGTAACGCTGTCGGACAGGATAATGCCCTCGTGGACAGGAAGATCAGGAAAGAGGGGCTGGATGGCCTGGCTCTCAGTACAAAAATAGGAGGCACATGTTTTGCTGCGGTACCGCGGATATTTTTTAACCATGTCATGATTGCCGTAGATCAGGTGCAGGCGTCTGTCACGATGAAAACGGGAAAGCAGCCAGAACACATTGCTGTGGATTTCGATAATCTGTTTCATATCCCGGTTTTCCCAAAGCTCATCTCCGTCCCCCAGTTCGATATAAGAAAATCCGTTTTGTTCGTAGTGGCGCAGGGCAGCAAAGTAGATATGCTGGTTTTTCAGAAAGTTATCGTTAGAGTCGCCGATTCCCCGGTGGCAGTCGCTGAACAGTACATAGCGGGAGCCGCCGTCCAGCGGAAGGCGGGGAGCCGAGGCGAAGGCATCAGACAGTCGTTTTTCATATCCCATGGCGGTCACCTCCGGGAAAAACGGCGGGGCCGCAGAGAACGGCGGAAAACGGAGGGCAGCTGCTCATACAGCAAAAGCAGCCGGTCGGCGCCGCTTTCCAGCGGCCGGGTTATCCAGCGGAACAGCCCGGTCAGTAAAAAGCAGCGGTACAGTCCCAGCCTGCGGGAAAGAGAACTGCCGGCAGGAGGCGTGTGAGGGATGTCCAGCGTAAAGCGCGCCAGTGTGCCGCGGCAGACGCCGTCTCCCGCTTCCGGGGCACAGCCGTTTTGACGCAGGGCAGAGGAGAAGGCCTCCTGCATGGCATATTCCGGAAAGACGAGGAAAACCTGCAGGGTCAGGTCGGCAGGCCGGGCAAAGCGCCCCAGAGAGAATGCGGCCAGCCAGAAGTGAGGGCTTTCTACGTGGGCAAGCAGCTCATTCCCATAAAAGAGCTCCAGGCCCAGCGGCAGCATCTCCGCGTCGGCGGCGCAGGCAAACCCTGCGGTGTCCAGCTGATCACGGGGGACGATCCGGTCAGCATGATAGATACCGATTTCTCCGCCTACGGTGATGCCATACTGGCCCTTCCAGAACTCGATCAGCCAGGTTCTGCCTCCATAGTCAAAGTACACCTTTTCCCGGTCAAATACCATATTCAGACGGGGAGCGGCAAGGTCAAAGCCTTCCGTATAGCCGAAGCTTCTCTGCCAGATGGGCGAGGGAAAGCTGCCCTCCACTGGCAGGATGGAGGTAAAGATGTCCTGAGTCGGATGATACTGATAGCCCAGAGGCATGCAGAGGCGGTTGAGCAGAGCGGATTTTTGCAAAGCGGTCATGCGGCGGATTTTCCGTATGGTCTTTTCTCTGCGGCGCAGATAAATCCAGTATAGAAACAGCAGCAAAAGAAACAGCAGGCAAACGATAAAAGGCATGAATAATTCCTCGGATTTTTCTATTAGCATATGAAAGAAAAGAAGCGGTGGTTCGGGCTGGACTAAACCGTATTTTTAAGATAGAATAAAAGAAAAGCTACTGAAAATTCAGTCCGCTCCTGGCGGGCGGATGGGCACCGGGAGGAATCTATGGAGCAGTATCAGGGAAAATCAATATTAAAGCGGATTGCGATCGGAAAAATCTTATTTTACAATAAGGAGAAACAACAGATTAAGCGGCAGCGCGTGGAGGATACGGAGGCCGAAATCAGCCGGTACGAGGCGGCGAAAAAGCAGGCGGTGGAGGAGCTTCACGGCCTTTATGCGCGTGCTGCGGCTGAGGTGGGCGAGGAAAATGCTCAGATTTTTGAGGTTCACGCCATGATGGCGGAGGACAGCGATTATACGGATTCTGTGCACAACATCATCCGCACTCAGCGGGTAAACGCGGAGTATGCGGTGGCTTCCACGGGGGATAATTTTGCCGGTATCTTTGCCGGTATGGAAGATGAATATTTTCAGGCGAGAGCCGTAGATATCCAGGATATATCCAGGCGCCTGGAGGGTATTTTACAGGGCAATCGGGAGGAGGGAGAGGTGATCCGCGAGCCGGTGATCCTGGCCGCCAGCGAGCTGGCGCCCAGCGAGACCGTGCAGCTGGACAAGGAAAAGCTGCTGGGCTTTGTGACCCAGTATGGCTCACCCAATTCCCATACAGCGGTGCTGGCGCGGACGATGAATGTGCCTGCGCTGCTGGGTATTCCGATTTCTCAGGAATGGGACGGCCGCATGGCGGTGATGGATGGCGTGGAGGGAATACTTTACGTAGACCCCACCCCTGAGATTTTGGAAAAATACCGGAAAAAGCAGGAGCGGGAAAAGGAAAAGGCGCTTCTGCTAAAGACCCTGCGGGGAGCGGAGAATATCACCCTGGACGGCAGGAGGATTGAGCTGGCGGCCAATATCGGAAGTGTGGCGGATATGCCCGCCGCTCTGGAAAACGATGCGGGCAGCGTAGGCCTGTTCCGCAGCGAGTTCCTGTATCTGGAGTCGCCGGATTATCCGACGGAGGAGAATCAGTTTCAGGCATACCGGCAGGCGGCAGAGCTGATGCAGGGCAAACAGGTGATCATCCGGACAATGGATATCGGGGTGGATAAGCAGGCGGATTATTTCCAGCTGGCCCATGAGGAAAACCCGGCCATGGGCTATCGGGCGATCCGCATCTGCCTTAAGCATCCGGATATGTTTAAGATTCAGCTGCGGGCCATTTACCGTGCCAGCGCCTTTGGCAATGTGGCGATTATGTATCCGATGATTACCTCAGTGGAAGAGGTGCAACAGATTAAGGCGCTGACTGAGGCGGTCAAGGCCGAGCTGTCAGCTGAGGGCATTGCCTTTGGGGAGGTAAAGCAGGGGATTATGATCGAAACGCCTGCGGCAGTGATGATCAGTGATCTGCTTGCCCGGGAGGTAGAGTTTTTCAGCATTGGAACCAACGACCTGACCCAGTATACTCTGGCAGTGGACAGGCAGAATCCCCAGATGGATTCCTTCTACAATCCCCACCATGAGGCGGTACTGCGCATGATTCGGATGGTGGTGGAAAATGGCCATCGGGCCGGTATCTGGGTAGGCATCTGCGGAGAGCTGGCAGCAGACCCTGCCCTCACGGAGGAGTTTGTGCGCATGGGCGTAGATGAGCTGTCCGTGACCGCAGGTGAGATTCTGCCCCTGCGTAAGCTGATCCGGGAAATGGATCTGAGCGAAAAATAATGCATACGCCGAAAGGAAGAACAGATGGAAACATACAGACTGAATAACGGAATGACCGTGCCGAAGATCGGTTTTGGTACATACAAGTCTACCGCAGGAGAGGTATCCGGTGTGCTGGAGACGGCAATAGCGGCAGGCTACCGGTATTTCGATACGGCATCCTTTTACGAAAATGAAAAAGAGCTGGGTCGCGCACTGGCCGGAAGCGGGCTGGGACGCGGGGAGTATATGGTGGCCAGCAAGGTCTGGAAAACCGAGATGGGATATGAGGAGACTAAGGCAGCCTGCGCCCGTTCTCTGGCCCGCCTTGGCCTGGAGTATCTGGATCTTTATCTGATCCACTGGCCGAAGGTAAACCCGGAGGACACAGAATGGGTAAAGCGGGTACAGGATACCTGGAGGGCTATGGAGGAGCTGTACGCGGAAGGAAAGGTGAGGGCAATCGGCCTGAGCAACTTTCTGCCTCACCACATCCAGGCGGTGCTGGAGACGGCCAGGATAAGGCCGGCGGTAGACCAGCTGGAGCTCCACCCGGGATATTTTCAGAAGGAGGCTGTGGATTTCTGCCGACAGCAGAAGATCCAGGTACAGGCCTGGAGTCCGATGGGCAGGCGGCGTGTGCTGGAGGATGCCCTCCTGCAGGAGCTGGCGGAAAAGTATGGAAAATCCACAGCGCAGATATGCCTGCGCGCAGAACTGCAGCTGGATATTATGCCGCTGCCCAAGGCTTCGGCAATGGAGCGGATGCAGCAGAATCTGGAGCTGTTTGACTTTGCGATTGCGGCTGAGGACATGGAACGGATTCTGGCCATGCCGCAGACCGGATGGTCGGGAGAACATCCGGACAGAGCGCGGGTGAAAATTTAAGGCGTTTATCAGATGAGGAGATTAAATAATGGGGATAATTGAAATTTCCCGCCTGACTAAGGATTACGGGCAGAAAAGGGGAGTATTTGACCTGGATCTAACGGTGGAGAAGGGGGAAGTATTTGGATTCCTGGGGCCGAACGGCGCCGGAAAGACGACCACGATCCGGCAGCTGCTGGGTCTGATCCGGCCGGACAAGGGCAGCGCTTCCATCAAGGGGCTGGACTGCTTTACGGATGCGGCCAGGATCGCGGAAAATCTGGGCTATCTGCCGGGTGAGCTGGCAATGATGGACGGAATGACCGGCCGGGGCTTTCTGACCCTGATGGCTGAGATGAAGGGGATAAAGGACAGAGCCCGGATGGAGGAGCTGATCGAGTATTTTGAGCTGGACACGATGGGAAAAGTCCGCAGGATGTCCAAGGGAATGAAACAAAAGCTGGGAATCATTAATGCCTTTATGGGCAGGCCGGACGTGCTGATCCTGGACGAGCCGACCAGCGGGCTGGATCCACTGATGCAGAATCGTTTTGTGGAACTGATCCGGGAGGAGAAAAACAGGGGCACGACGATTTTTATGTCTTCCCACATGCTGGAGGAGATCGAAAAGACCTGCGGCAGGGCGGCGATCATCCGACGCGGCCGGATTGTGGATATCCAGGATATGGCCGAGCTGCGGCACCGGCGGGGAAAGCGGTACATGGTGGAGTTTGCCTCCGCATCCGAGGCGGAGCGGTTCTGGCGGGAGCAGGTGACGTATATTTCGGATCAGGAGGGAACGGGAGCGGCCCGAAGCTTTTCTCTGCTGGAGCAGGAGGGAAGCGGCGTGACCATTCAGGTACGGGAGGATTTCCCGGGGCTTCTGGCTCTGCTCTCCGGGTATCCGGTTGCGGGGATGCGGATGCAGACGCAGACGCTGGAGGAGCTGTTCCTCCATTATTATGGAGGTGATCAGTGATGTCCTTACCTTTGCTGAAGCATGACCTGAAGACGGTGATTCTGCCGCTGATGATTTTTCTGGTCATCATCGGTATCTATACCGGGATGATTATCTACATGTACGATCCCAGAATGGCCCAGCTGCTGGCCGGCTACCAGAAGATGATGCCCCAGCTGATGGCAGCGGCGGGGATGACCGGTACTGCCGGGACGCTGCTGGAGTTTATGCAGCTTTATCTGTATGGCTTTCTGCTGCTGATCCTGCCTGCGATTTTTTCCCTGGTGCTGACGTCCAGACTGATCATGAACCCGATAGACAGGGGCTCCTTTGCCTGCCTGCTGGCCACACCCAACAGCCGGCGGAGGATTATCCGGACGCAGATGACGGTGATTCTGGGCAGTATTGCGGTACTGATCCTGCTCGGATATGGAATCGGCCTGATCTGCGCGGGGTTCATGTTCCCGGGCCAGCTGGATGCGGCCAGATATCTGTGGCTGAATCTGGAGCTGATTGCGCTGCAGTGGGCGGTCAGCGGAATCGTTGTACTGGCTTCCTGCCTGTTTTTAGACATTAAAAAATACTATCTGCTGGGCGCAGGCCTGCCGCTTTTGTTTTTCCTGGCCCATATGCTGGCAAATATGGGAGGGGCTTTGCGGTGGCTGAGGTATATCTCGCTGTTCAGCCTTTTGCCTGGGCAAAGGCTGGCCGCCGGAGAGCTGTGTATCAGCGAGCTGCTGATCCTGCTGGGAATCACCTGTCTGACCTATGGAATCGGCGGCTGGTATTTTGAGCGGAAGGACCTTCCGCTGTAAAGAGGAGAAAATGAAAAATGAATGTACGTATACCGTTTAAGATAACCTGCAGCCCGATCCGGCAGCTGGCGCTGATTAATTTTGAAAAAAAACCGGATGAGATCTATCACGGGCTGGAGCTGCAATACATTGAGGGACAGCCCTATGGAGAAGGCTACCGGGTGCTGGCCTACCGGAACGACGAGTATGTGGATGTCTACGATGACGAAAATCTGTATTTCCTGGAGGATGAAACCTTCAACGTGGCAGGAAATGGGCTGCACAGACATGTACAGACGGTCATTTCCGGGGTGGAATTTTCCTGCTGCGGCGGGCAGCTGCTTCTGGCCTTTTCCTTTACGGATATCGAAGGAAGGACAGTGGAGGTGAGCATCCGGGAAAATACCGGGAAAGAAAGCACACCGATGAATCTGCTGGCGCCCATCGGAGTCGGCTCGGCGAATCCGAACTTTCTTCCGGTATTTTTCATGTATGACTTCCAGTTTGTCCGCAGGGCGAAGACAGAGGTCGTCCTGAAAATCGGCGGAAAGGATATCCCGCTGGATAAATTTCCCATGCCCATGGACGGACAGCTGCGGTACTACACTCGTTACAGTCTGGACTGCCAGATTATCGAGTTTATTGACACGGGATATGACCAGATGTTTGAGGTAGAGACGGACGAAAACCTCTGCTACGAGGCAGGAGCAGCCACCTACCGGTTCAATGCGGAGGGCGGATTGGAGGAGATCCTGCTGAAAACCGGCGGCGAGGACGTGCGGATAGATTTTACCCCGGGCTTTGCCCTCAGGGAGGGCAGCGGCACCTTCGGCATTTATCCCGGTGAGCGGATGGGAGAGATTGCCGGCATCTATGAACTGCAGTCCGGAGAAAGCGAGGGCAGTCTGCAGCTGTTTCTCACTCCGTCCGACGGATGGAAATCCGTGCCCACATCCACGCTGAGCCAGATGATCATGGGCCCAAAGTCCCAGTTCTGCTGCTGGAGCAAGCGCTACGACCTGCGCGCCGAGATTCTACCGGATACCGGGGCCATCCGGGGAATATGGACAAACAACAATCACGGAGAATAAAAAGTTTCTCTTGCAATTTCTGGCAAACCATACTATACTCTAGGTAATGCGCCGCACCTGCTGCGGCCAAATTCCGGGATGCCTGGAAAGCAATGCACCTGTAGAAACGACAAAGTCACAGAGAAAGGAGGTAATGATATGAAATTCAGAACGATACTAAACGGAACCCATGCGAATGCAAAAAAGAATACCCATAGAATTACCTCGGTGACCGGAGTTATTTTACGTGCGGATGGATGAATCAGCTCAGTCTGCATGAGATGACGACTGTATAGCAAGCCGCGGTAGTTTCTGCCGCGGCTTTTTTATCTCCAGAGTTTGGAAATACCCCTGTGTATTTTCTGAAAACTGCTCAGCTGCGGCCGGGCAGTTTTTATTTTATGATGAAAAAATTTTTTCAACGAATGTGAGGGATAATATAATGATTAAAGTTTCCGCCTACATACGGAAGTACTGGTACATGTACGCCATTGCGCTGGTATGCATGGTTATCCAGGTCGGTCTGGATATGGTGTCGCCCCAGGTGACGGCCCGCCTGATCGACGATGTGCTGGGCAAGCGGCAGACCGGGCTGCTGCCGTCCCTTCTTCTGATGATTTTTATCATCGGCGCCGGCCGGGCGGTCTTTGGCTATCTGAAAGAATTTATCTTTGACATGACCGCTTCTAAAATCGGAAACGGTATCCGGCATACATTGTTTACCCATATCCAGGGGCTGTCCGTAGATTATTTCGACCGGACAAACACCGGAGAGCTGATGTCCCGGGTTAAAGACGATGTAGACAAAGTGTGGAACGCCTGCGGATTTGTGGGGATGCTGGTGCTGGAGGTAACGATTCACACCTCCATTATTCTGTTCTGCATGTTCCGCCTGAGCCGTGAGCTGTTCATTATCCCGGTAATTGCAATGCCGCTGGTGGCATTTACGGCAATCCTGCTGGAAAACCGCCTGGGCAAGGTATACGAGGAGATCAGTGAGGAAAATGCGGCCCTCAACACCGTGGCCCAGGAAAACCTGGCCGGAGTGCATACGGTAAAGGCTTTTGCCCGGGAACCGTTTGAAATCCGCAAATTTCTTTCCCACAACCAGCGCTACTATGAGCTGAATATGAGGCAGTCCAGAATATTAATGCGGTATCAGCCGCTTTTTCAGCTGGTGAGCCGCCTGCTTCCGATCCTTGCCGTAATTTACGGCGGCTTTCTTGTGATCCAGGGCAAAATCACGCTGGGTACGCTGGGGGCTTTCTCGGAATACTGTACGAACATTGTGTGGCCGATGGAGATGCTGGGCTGGCTGCTGAATGATCTGGCATCCGGCGTGGCTTCTAATCGGAAGATTCAGAAAATCTACGCGCAGGAGTCCAAAATCCGGGAGCCGGAGTCCCCCGTACATCTGGAGCATCCGGAACGCTCTGCCCTGGAGTTTGACCATGTGACCTGGGAGGTGGAGGGAAAACCCATACTGAAGGATGTGTCCTTCACGCTGGAGCCGGGCAGGACGCTGGGCATCATGGGAGCCACGGGCTCAGGAAAAACCTCGCTGCTCCAGCTGCTGATGCGTCTCTTTGACGTGACGGACGGCGTGATCCGCATAGGCGGGATCGATATCCGGAGCCTTCCGCTGGAGGAGCTGCGCCGGTTTACGGCCCCTGTACTGCAGGATGTATTTCTGTTTTCCGATACCGTGCGGGCGAACGTCAGCATGGGATGCAGGGTGCAGCCCACAGACGAAGAAATCTGGACTGCTCTGGAGATGGCCTGTGCGGCAGAGTTTGTACGGGAGTTCAGGGATGGCCTGGATACCCTGATCGGCGAACGGGGGATTGGCCTGTCCGGCGGGCAAAAGCAGCGGATCAGCATGGCGCGCGCCTTTGTGCGGGGAGCCGGACTGCTGGTGATGGATGACTCCACCTCGGCATTGGATATGGAGACTGAGCGTCAGATCCAGCATATCCTGGCGGAGCAGAAGGGACAGACACGGATCATCATTGCCCACCGGATTTCCGCTGTGTGCGGCGCGGACGAGATTATCGTTCTGGAGAACGGACAGGTGATCGAGCGGGGAACCCATCGTGAGCTGATGCAGAAAAAGGGTTACTATTATGACACATACCTGTCCCAATACGGGGCAGAGGAAGGGAGGGAAGCGGCATGTCAGTAAATGCAGTCCGCGAGGACGAAAAGCTGGAGCAGGTGGCCCAGCGGGTTACGCTGATGAGGCTGCTGCGCTATCTGCTGGCCTATCGGCTGCAGATCGCCGCTGTGCTGGCCATGATGGGGGTCAGCATTGCCATTATTCTGATTAATCCCCTGCTGATTGAGCGGGCGATTGACGTGCACATTGCAAATGGGGATACAAAACGGCTGGCTATTCTGGGACTTACCGCCATTGCGTTGAATGTGCTGCTGGTTGTACTGATTAAAGCCAGAATGTACATCATGGCCAAAATATCCAATCAGGTTCTGCTGACCATTCGTCAGGAACTGTACACCCACATCCAGACATTGGGCTTTTCGTTTTTTAACAGCAGGCCCACGGGAAAAATTCTGGCCAGGATTATCGGGGATGTCAATTCCCTGAAGGATGTGCTGGTCAATTGCGTGACTACACTGATCCCGGAATTTTTAACGATTATTTCCGTGGTCTGTATCATGGTGGTGAAGGATCCCCGCCTGGCCCTGGCGGCCCTCTCCAGCATTCCGCTGATGGTCGTCGGCGTGTGGATTGTTCAGAGCAAAGCGCACAGCCGGTGGCAGATTTACCGGAAAAAAGGCTCCAACGTAAATGCCTTTGTCCATGAGGATCTGTCAGGTATGCGGGTGGTGCAGAGCTTCTGTGCAGAGAGTCAGACCCGGAGCACCTTCGGCCAGCTGCTGACCGAGCACCGGAAGGCCTTTGTGGATGCCTGCCGGTTTGCCGATGGCTTTGGGCCGATCGTGGATTTCTGCTGGGGCCTGGGTACGCTGCTCCTGTATTATGTGGGAGTGAGGCGGATTCTGGACGGAGAATCCAGCATCGGTACATTGATTGCCTTTGGTACCCATATTTCCATGTTCTGGCATCCGGTGCTGAACCTGAGTAATTTTTATAACCAGCTGGTGACCAACCTGGCCGGTGCGGAGCGGGTGTTTGAGATTATTGATATGCCGGCGGACATTACGGACAGGGAAGGGGCAGCGGTTCTGCCTCCCATCCGCGGCGAAGTGGAATTTTCCCATGTGGATTTCTCCTATGAGGATGGAATTCCCATTCTCTCAGATATCAGCTTCCGGGTAAAGCCGGGGGAGAGCATAGCCCTGGTTGGCCCGACGGGGGCGGGAAAGACGACCATCATCAATCTGATCGCCCGGTTTTTTGAGATAAACGGGGGAAAGGTACTGGTGGACGGACAGGATATCCGGGAGGTGACGCTGGAGAGCCTGCGCAGCCAGCTGGGCATCATGACCCAGGAAAATTTTCTGTTCTCCGGTACAGTAAAAGAAAATATCCGTTATGGAAAGCCGGATGCAACCGATGAAGAAATTATCGAAGCGGCCAGGGCCGTGCACGCCCATGAATTTATCATGGAAATGGAGCAGGGCTATGATACCGTATTAAAGGAGAGAGGAGCCGGCTTATCCGTAGGGCAAAAGCAGCTGCTGGCCTTCGCACGCACCCTGGTATCCCGCCCGGCAATCCTGATTTTGGATGAAGCTACCTCGAGCATAGATACAAAGACGGAGCTGCTGGTGCAGGAAGGAATTGCGGCACTGCTTAAGGGGAGGACCTCCTTCATCGTAGCTCACCGTCTGTCCACCATCAAACAGGCAGACCGGATCTTCGTCATCGACGGGCGGAAGATCCAGGAGGCGGGCAGCCATGGGGAGCTGATGGAGA
>JAHZHG010000239.1:3712-5052 GCA_019420425.1 Clostridiales bacterium | reverse complement strand
GGCGGCCGAAAAGAAGAAGATAGGTGATTTCTTCAAAACCAAAGCGCTTTTCTGAGGTGAAGCCTCTGACCAGATCCTTGATGTTCCGCCCACGGTAGAACAACTGGCCTTCGCAGGGGACTTCCTTGCCGTCGATGATGTCTTTTGAATGAACTTCCGAAATATAGGTGAGTCCGGCCATAACGCCCTTTCCATCCAGGTCGCGCAGGCCGCGCTTGACATTATACTGCTGATATAGCGAAAAATCAATCTGACTGATATCCTGGCACTGCCGGGAAAGCTTTAATATTTCGGGGGTAATTTCCGAATAGCTGTTTGTATTCACAGGGTTCCCTCCATTTCATGAAAATAATTACTTTATCATATCATGAATAGATAAGAAAAGCCAGTAAAAAAAGAATGAAAGAGTTTATAGAAAAATTAGATTTGGCGGTATCTTGACGGCAGACGGCAAAAAATGCGATAATATAGAAATTGAAAGACCTTTCGCGGGGGAAGGCTCTGCGCTTAGGAAAATGGCCGCTGTGGCGGCCGCGCCCCGGTGAGGGAATATGCCGGAGGCATGTTTATGTAGAAATGGGGAAGAAGGATGGAGAAAAAGAAAAGAAGCGTCTGTCTGTGCATCGTGTTTGCCGTTTTGCTGCTCGCGGCCAGGCCGGTGAGGGCAGAGGCATCCGGCGGCTGGGAAAAAGAAAACGGAGCATGGTACTACCGGAATGCGTACGGCGGACGCTGCAACGGCTGGCTGTATGATAATTACACCTGGTATTATCTGGATGGGACAAACCGGGCCCGTCCGGGGATTATGCTGAGCAATTGTACTGCCAGAATTAATGGGAAAACGTATTTTTTTGCCTACAGCGGCCGGATGCTGACCGGCTGGGTGCAACGGAAGGAAGGCTGGTATTATGCCGGACCGGATGGCGCGCAGAGGTATGGCTGGATATACTCCGGCGGGACGTGGTACTATCTGGACGGGACAAACCGTACATACCCCGGCCTGATGCTGGCCGGGACGCAGAAGCAGATCAATGGGAAAACGTACTTCTTCAATGGCAGCGGAGCGATGCTGACCGGCTGGGTACGGAAAAAAGTAGGCTGGTATTATGCCGACGACAGCGGAGCAATGCGGACGGGCTGGGTCTGGTCGGGCGGAAAATGGTATTATCTGGACAGGAATGACTCTGCATATCCCGGGCGGATGGCGGCAAATAAGGAGCTGGTAATTGGCGGAAAGACATACGCATTTACCGCCGATGGGGCAATGCGGACAGGATGGCAGCTAAAGGGAGGAAACTGGTATTATTACGGCAGCTCGGGGGCACGGGTCAGCGGCTGGC
>JAHZHG010000239.1:0-3702 GCA_019420425.1 Clostridiales bacterium | reverse complement strand
ATCAATGGGGAATACTATTATTTCTATCCAGACACAGAGATAATGGCAAAAAGCACGACGATTGACGGAACAATACTGACCGAAAGCGGAGGCGCTATGTCCGCCAGATACACGCTGAACCATATCACGGATTCCGGCAGCATACAGCTTTGGAATATGCATACCTCGCTGAGCGGCAGCCGGATGAGTGCATTATATTCCGCGATCCAGAGCTTTAACGCCCGGGGATGGACGGTAGGCTTTGTACTGGTTGACATAAAGACCGGCAGAGCGGTTTCTTATCATGCCGGAGTAAATCTGTACAGCGCCAGCGCGATTAAAGGGCCGTACGTATTAAGTCTGCTCAGTGCAGGCTATGCCCCCACCGGTGCGATGTGGAATACAATCAGCTGGTCCAGCAATACCGATTATTCCGCTATCCGCAGCCAGTACGGGGCCGGGGTTTTTCAAAACTGGCTGACGGCCGCAGGAGTATCCCCGGCGCAGGGCAGCAGCTGGTATACGACGACCACGCCGCTGGATCTGGCCAAAATGTGGCTGTACGGCTATTCCTATCTGGGCGGGGATTATGCGTATTCCGGCTGGGCAAGATCCGTTTTTCCGGCACGCTCAGTTCGGCAATACAGGATCAGCTGGGCGGCATGTATACGACGTACAGCAAGGCCGGATGGATTGGCCAGGGAGGATACTATAATGTACTTAACTGTGCAGGCATTGTAAACAAAAGCTCCCCCTACGTACTGGCGATCATGTCAAACAGCAGCGGGACGGCCGGGATGAGCCAGATGAAGGAATTGGTGGCACAGCTGGATGCCGTACATAGCGAAATGATAAGATAGCGGAATTTTTTATTGCGAAATGGGATATATTAAGGTATAATAAAAACAGAAATCGGAAAACACTTCCTGGGGTGTTCGACCATCCTATTGTTTTGAACCTACATTTACTTTAAACGGGATTCCTATATCGGTATGTTCAATGCCAGGCCTCCGTTTGCAGTGGAAGGCAGCGATCATATCTGCGGTTACCCACCTAGCTTTGCTAGGAGTCAAAAGATAGGAACCGGCACTTTGGGGCTTATAAGGGCACTGTATGGTGCCCTTTTTTAAAGCAGATTAAGAAGGAGAAGGACTATGGCAATTGTAGTTGAAGCCTTTGGGACAACCCTGAAGGGGGAAAAAGCCTCCAGAATAACCCTTGAAAATAAAAACGGGATGATCCTTGGCCTGACCGATTACGGCGCGGCGATTACCGAAATTATTGTGCCTGACCGCAACGGGGAAATGAATGACGTCTGTCTGGGCTGTGCCGACGTAAAGGGCTATGAGGCCTGCGGGGCACATTTTGGGGCCACCATCGGAAGAAACGGCAACCGTATGGCAGGCGGTGCGTTTGTACTGAACGGCAGGACATACCAGCTGGATAAAAATGACGGAGAAAACAATCTCCACAGCGGCAGTGCGTTTTACGATAAGCGTTTATGGACCTTTGAGACAGACGAGGCCGCAAACCGGGTGATTTTCCATATGGACAGCCCGGACGGGGATCAGGGATTTCCGGGAAGATTTGTGGTCAGCGTTTCTTTTACGCTGACGGACGGGAACAGTATTGTGATCGATTATGACGGAATCAGCGATCAGGATACGGTTGCCAATATGACGAACCACTGCTATTTTAACCTAGGCAGCCATGAGAAGCCTGACTGTCTGGACCATCTGGTATGGATTGACGCGGATGCCACCACAGAGCTCCGGGAAGGCCTTATCGCAACGGGAAGGCTTTTGCCGGTGGATGGAGGGGCCTTTGACTTCCGCCGGGAAAAGTCGATCGGAAGGGATATCGAAGCAGAGGACGGGCAGCTGGCTATTGGCGGCGGCTATGATCATAACTTTGTGCTGAATCATCCGGGTACATACCGAAAGGTGGCAGCCGTGCGGTGCGAAGAGAGCGGACGGCGGATGGAGGTATGGACGGATCTGCCGGGAATGCAGTTTTACGCAGGCAACTTCCTGGGAAATGAACCGGTGGGCAAAGACGGCGTAGTATATCCGAAGCGTTCAGGCTTTTGCATGGAAACGCAGGGCTTTCCGAACGCGGTGAATATTCCGGAATTTCCCAGTGTGATCTGCAAAGCGGGAGAGCGTTACCAGACGAGGACCGAGTACCGGTTCAGCGCAGAATAAAGAAAAAATAACAGGATACAGAAGAGGCTGCCGCACATCCGTTGTGCCGCAGCCTCTTGCATCCTAAAGCAGGGGAGGGACAAGATGCGCAAGTCAACCAGATACATGGCCTGCGGCCTGCTGCTGCTGGCCGTAATCTGTCTGCTGCTTCGTCTGTATATCGGGCCGGGGGAGCCCGGGAAGGACAAAGGAGAGGTGCAGGAAACCGAGGCTACCAGGGAGCCGATGGATCTTTCCGGCCTGAATGGGCAGCCGATACAGGTGCTGATCTGCGGAAACAACTATGAATCGCGGCAGCACAGGCTGGTTCAGCTGACCTGTGACAGTCCGTTTGTGGTGAGCACAGACGGGGGCGGCAGGCAGGAGTATCCGGCCGGGGAGGTGCTTACGATTCAGGCGGCGGGAGAGTGGTTTGCCGGAGAAACGGTGTCCTCGCTCCGGGTGGAAAGCACGGACGGAGGCAGCCCAATCGTGCTGCCGGGCCTGAAGCGCAGCCAGGAAAAACCGGCATATCCGGGCACACTGGAGATTATCCGGGCCGGAGATATGCTGGAGGTGATTAACACCCTGCCGCTCGAACAGTATCTCTGCGGAGTCGTTTCCAGTGAAATCGGCGCCGAATTTCCGCTGGAGACGATGAAGGCCCAGGCCGTCTGTGCGCGGACATATGCGCTGATCCGCATGTACGGCCGTCCGGAGGGACAGCGCTACGATGTGGATGACAGTGTGTCCTTTCAGGTATATAATAATTTCAGCTGGAATGACCAGGCGGCGGATGCTGTTCGGGAGACGGCGGACGAGGTACTCACCATGGAGGGCGGCCTGGTGGATACGCTGTATTACTCCACCTCCTGCGGCAGTACGGGGAGGACAGATTTGTCCGATGAAGCGGCGTTTGCCGCCTTCCTGCAGGAAGACGGTCAGGGAGGGGAGGCAGAGGAGGGCTGGTACCGCTGGACGGTCAGCATCCCACGGGAGCAGATTCTGGAACAGGTACGGGCAGGATATGTGAGCGAAGCGGGGGATGTCGGCGAGGTCCGTGTGCAGGAACGCAGGCCCGACGGCCAGGTCAGCCTGCTGAACGTGTCCGGACGGACAGAGGACGGAGAGCCATATACCTTTTCTGTTGAAGGCGAGTACGCCATCCGGAAATTCCTTTCCGCAAGGGACGCAGAGATCCTGCTTCAGGATGGCCGGACGGTGGAGGGGATGGCGATGCTGCCCAGTGCATACTTTGTCCTGACAGACAGCGGCAGCGCGTCGGATGCAGTGGCGATCAGCGGCGGAGGCTACGGACACGGCCAGGGAATGAGCCAGAACGGGGCAAAGGCAATGGGAGAGCAGGGCAATACATATCAGGAGATACTGGAAAAATACTATCCTGGAACTGTACTGGAAACCTGGAAATAAAGCAGACATAAATAAATAGACAGGAGGGAGAACATGGAGCGGGTAATGGAAGTGCGCGGATGGATCAGAAAGGTGCTGAAAAAGCTGAAAAGAGACCGGGTAAACGTAT
>JAHZHG010000238.1 GCA_019420425.1 Clostridiales bacterium | reverse complement strand
TTCACTGGAATCCATAAACCGGCTGTACTCCACACACCCTTCGGTGAAGAAAATCTCCTTATCCGGCCAGGTCTCCCTTACCATGGACAGTCCTTCAAAATGATCCCCCGTATACCAGTGCACCGCAATGCCATAGATAAGCTCTGCTGCCTCCTTATCCTCCAGCGCAGCCGCAGCCCGCTCAAACACAGCTTCCTTATTGTGATCCCACACCAGAATGTGAATATCCTCCAGCCCCGCAGCCTTTAATTCCGGCGCCAGGTAGTCCCGTACAAAAGCTGCCTCTTCTTCGGCCGTATAAACGCAGGAATCCCAGGTCTGTACCGCCTCCGGCTCATTCTGCACCGTCATCCAGGATATCTTCAGCCCTTCTTTTCTCAATGCTGCCAGATACTCCGCAATATACCTCGCCCACTCCCCCCGGCACTCGTCCTTCAGCTTTCCTCCATGGTTCATTTCCCCGTTTGTTTTCATCGATGCCGGGGGACTCCACGGAGAAAGCAGCAGCTCCAGCTCGTCCCCGCATACCTTCCCCGCATCCTGAATCAGCGGCAGCACATACCGGTTCGCCCTGTCCAGATCCAGCCTGTCCCCTTCCTTGGGCAGCGCGTCATAATTTTCCAGTGCAAAATCACAGCTGTTGATATGGGTGCGGCCTATCGTATACCGCAGCCCCTCTTCTCCAAAATATGCGCGGATCAGCGCGTCCTTTTTCTCCTGCGGCAGCTTCTCATAGCAATATCCCGCTGCCTCCGTCAGCGCACCCCCAAAGCCCTTCATCTGTTGCCGCCGGTAAGCAGGGTATACCTTTACCAGATTCATGCAGCCGATTTCCTTTGCCTGCACCGTCTCTTCCTTCCAATAGCTTCGCTGCGCATAATTCGTCGTAATGATTTTCATCGATCCTATTTTCCTCCTTCTCTGTATTCCCGCCGGGGCAGGGGCAGGCGTCTTTTCACGCCCGTCTCCGGCTTCCCCGTCCGCCGCCGTCTACCCTCTTGCCAGGTAAACCTCTATTCGTTCTGCCTCGCCGTTCCGTATTCTCCGGGCCGTCTCACCCATGATTTTCCCTGTCCTCTGCTCCAGCTTTTCTCCGGCAAAGCACACCTCATATCCTGCGATCTGATAATTGCCCGGGATAAAGTCCTCCCCGTCGCACAGCTGGTATACCACCGGTGTCTTTCCTAGGAACACTGCCTCCACCGTACGCTGTCCATTAATCAGATAGGCCGGAAGCAGCGGGGAAAATCTCAGAGCCAGGCTTTCCTGCTCCCACCGGAAGGGCTTCTGCCCAAACATCATAATCAGCCACATCTGCAGAAACTCCGCCGTTGACCCGCTCAGCCGGGCGACATACCCCCTGCCGTGAATCCCTGGATTCGGATTCGCCGAGCTGGCAATAAATGACGAATTCTCAAACAGACTCCGTCCATACACCTCTGGATCGAGGAAGGGCACGGCCGCCTTGTGGAAGTCCTCCATGAACTCTGCATAAAGCCCGGATTTTAACTCCTCCAGCAGATATTTATATTCCATATGCAGCCAGATCGATTCGTTCTCCAGCCATCCCGGCGTAAATGCCCGGCATCTGCCCAGCTCAAAGGTGCTTTCCGCCAGTGACGCGTTTACCTTGTACATCTGAAGCTTCCGGTCATATAAATCACTGGCCTTCACCCTTTTGCAAAGCTCCTGCTTTTCTTCCCTAGGCATATCCAGCTTCAGCCAGCGCACCGGTCCCTCTAGGAAATACGGCAGCATGTGCTGCTTCATCCGGGTGGGATGAAGCCCCTGTTCATCCTCGGTATAATCAGTCACCTCATAGTAGAAATAGGCCGGGCTGATTCCCTCTCCCCACTTTACTGCTTTTTCAATTCCATGCATAACTGTTGCGTAGAACCGGTTCAACATGCTCAGCGCTTCTTCTGCGGAAAGTACCGCCACTTCTCCGGAAACTCCCGCTTCCGTGGCCTTCCAGTAAGCCTCCTTTGCATCGTTTGCCCGATTCCAATAGACTGCTGTCTCACCGCTGCTCAGTTCAGGCTTTTCCTCCTCCATCACTGTGTACAGGGTCTTTGCAAACCCAGCCAGCTCTGCAGGAATGTGCAGCTCTTCCCGATACGTTTCCATCACCCGGATCAAAAATTCCAGATTTCTCGCCGTCTCATACGTCTCGCACATGGAGGAACCGAGCAGACCGGGCAGGCCGTTCAGCGCGTCCTACCAGCCGGGCTTTCCGCCCTCCATCTCTGTCCCCATGCCGTAAGCGTCCAGCGCCGCTGTTTTTACCGTACTCAGCAGGAACAGCTTTTCCGCCAGGGTGCTCTTTACCTGGTTTCCGCAGGCGTCCGCCAGATACGTCTGTTCCGCCTTCGGATTCGGCGTAAGGAATCGATACTGGCGAATCCCCTTTTCTCCCTTTACGTACCGCTTTGCCCGGGGCAGAATCTCCTCCTTTGCCTGAAGCCAGGTATAGCTTCTCTCGCCAAAGAGAAGCTCCCGCTCCCGCTCAGGATAAACGCTCAGGTAGGATTCGACCAGATCCAGGTTGTAGGTCCAGTGGTCTGTCCAGTACCCTTCGATAAACTTCGTTTTGTCCTCATCCTCCGCTGCGCCAAGGATCTCCCTGAATCGATGCTCCAGTTCCTCCCGGCTGCCCGTCACACCCTTCAGCCAGCTATACAGCTCGCCCGGGGTAAAGGTCTCCTTAAAGCCTTCAGCCTTGCCGCGGTAAGTAATCTGTTCAATTCCCAGGGGATTGCAGCCGTTTATCTGAATGCAGTTATAAAAAGTATGGATATTCTTTTCTCCCACATACGGAGCAAACTGCACGTCACACCTCCGGTTCTGGTTTACATCCCGGAAATTGCCGTTGCCCTGGGAAAAGAACTCCGGCAGCATGGAAAAGTAATTATAATCCCGCTCCAGATCTCCATGCTTTCTGGAATAGAGATAAAACAGCTTGTTTTCTCCCAGCACTACCGGATAACCGCCGCGCAGCACATTATCCAGAAAGGTCTGCCGACAGTACTGATCGAAAATGGGCGATCCGGTCCTGGTGGCGATCCGATCGCTGATTTTCTTTGTCAGCTCTACTGCCTCTGCAATCTTCCGTCGAAAGTACTGCGGCCCGTCCACCGTATTCGCAAAGCGCTCCAGAATCTCCCGTGATTCAGCCTGGCCGTAGATTTCATAAAGCGCAAGCTCCTCACCCGGCTCTACGTCTGCCTCTTTTGCAAAGAAGCAGCAGGGCACCTGATTCTGAGTATTCTGCTGTGCTTTACATATATCGTCAAGTGTCGATTCTTTTAGCTGAACCGGATTTTCAAGAGCCGTATCGTACCCAAAAATCTGATCGCAGTCCACGATCACGGTAAGCCGCTTTCCCTCCCCGTCCATTGCCAGCCCATAATTGCCGCCGATGATCTCCGTCACCTGGGCCGTGTCTGCCATGCTGGCTCTTACCTTGAAAAACGGGATACCGGTTTCCGGAAAAAGCGTCTCCATCCACGCCTTCGCCGTCTGGCCCATCTCTTTCATGGACGCCATGTCCACGCCGTAGGGCACCACCGCAGGCATGCCGTCCAGCACCTCCAGATGCTTTGCCGTATCTCCGATATTCCGGATACGCACGCAGCGAACCAGCCCGCCTACCTCCTCCCCGGGAAGGGTAATATACGTAACCTCTGTCTCCAGATCCTTTTCCACATCCCGCTCGAAAAGCTCCAGAGTATTCATGCCGATATACATGGCATGTTCCCTGTTTTCATCCACAAACGGCTCCGTTACCTGCCCGTCCGTCTTGATTAACGTGCGGAATCCTCTTCTTTTAGTCTGCATATACGCCTGATGAGCCGGGAAAAATTCCATAATTGCATGATCCTTGTCCTGTACGCCAAAGCTGGTCACACACTGGCCCCGATTTACATAGCAGCACCAGATGGGAATCCCGTACATTCCACTGATCCCGGGCAGAAAGCTGGAAAACCCATCCTTTTTTCCGTAGTTCTGTATTATATATTTATCCTTCTGATCAATCATTATTTCTCCCTCTCCTTGCTATGCCAGTACTACGTGTATGCAATGTTCAATATTCGGCATCAAACCGGTAAGCATCGATCTGGGAATATGCACACCCTCGCCAACCGGGATACTGCTGCCGTCAAGATAAACCTCTTCCACCGTATAGTCTCCGATCTCCCTGCGGTTCCGGTTTTCATAAACCACCCTCAGCTCCTGCCCGGCGAAGACAAAACGAATCTCTGCTGTTCCCTCTGGGCCAAACTGCTCTGCCAGAAGCCTTGGCGTTAAGGTCAGATCCCCGTCATCTCCCTGGATGCCAAACATCTCTGTCAGTACGGTCAGCACCAGCCAGCTGGCTGCTCCTGTCAGATAATGATACATCCCCCGGCCTTTATCGTTGAAATACTCCGGAATACCTGGATAAATCCGGCTGGTTTTTGTATTCATTACCTGCCGGAAAAGGGAATGTACCGTCCGGTAGCCCTCTTTGACAAAGCCTCGAGAGTAGAGGGCATAGGCGTACATCACTGCCATATGACTGAATACCGCCCCGTTTTCCTTATGCCCGTAGGCAAATCCGAACATTCTGCCCAAATCCGTTTTCAGCTCGCCGAAGTCCGTATTCAGCCGGTAGCCGCCGGTCTTTTCCTCGTAGAGATAGTGGTCGGCCGCACGGCAGATTTCTGCCACCTGCTCGTTCGTCGCCGTGCCGGACATAATCGCAAACACCTGGCCGGTGAGCATCATCCGTATGCCGTGGGGCGTGCTGCCCTCCACCTGCTGTTTGTGATTGTCGTAATAGCTGTTGAACCAGTGATGTCCAAGTCCATCGCCGACCCACTCTGTTCTCCGGATATGCTGCTGCAGCCATCCGGCCTTTTGCACCATGTCCTCCTCCAGCTCCAATAAGGAAACCTTTTCCTTTCTGCCGGATACTGTATGGCGGCAGAGCTGGCAATACCGGCTGAGAATTTCCCGCTTTTTCTCTTTGGAATCGTAAACCTCTGCCTCCTGCCGCAGAAGCAGGCCCAGCTCCTCACTCAATTC
>JAHZHG010000237.1 GCA_019420425.1 Clostridiales bacterium | reverse complement strand
GCCGCGGGCTTTAGCAGCTCCGGGATATCCTTGATCAGCCAGCTGTCGTAGCTGCCCATGGTGTGGAACTTCATCGCATCGCGCAAATGCAGAATGCCGATGATATTGTCAATATTCTCCTCGTATACCGGAAAGCGGGAATTAGACTGATCCACCATATAGGAGATGGCCTCGCCCAGATTCATCCTGCCGTTCAGGCTCACGATATTTTTGCGGTGGGTCATGATATCTCTGGCCACCTTTTCGTCCAGATCCATGATGTTCTGGATCATCTCCGCCTCGCTGGCATCCAAGACACCCTGCTCGTGCCCCTCATTGACCATGGAAATGATCTCGTCCTCCGTCACTTCATCCTCGTCTTCCCGGACACTGGCCCCAAGCAGACGGGAAAGCAGAGTCCCCGCAAGGCAGAGCACATATGTAATGGGGGTGAACACCGTCATCAGCGCCCGGACGATGCCAAACAGACTCTTTACCCAGGATACACGGTATCTCCTGCCCAGGGACCGCGGCAGAAACAGGCCGAAAATAAAGATCAGGCACAGGCAGACCAGCAGGGTACACAGCGGATAAGCGGAAAATCTGCCGGGCAGATACGCTCCCGCGCCGAGACAGACAACCATATGCCAGACCCACACGGTGGGAATCAGCCTTTCCGGCGATGCTTTTAGTTTTTCTATGCGGCTGCCTGCGAAGCTCTCTGCCTTCAGACGCTCCAGCTCCGCTTCGGATACGGACTGGATCGCGGCGGAAAAGCCGTGCAGAAAGAAATCGATCAGCAGACAGACGCAAAATAATACAATGGCAGCTCCAAACTCCGGACTCCCACTACCTTCCATTAATAATAGCTCCTTTTTCTCATTGTACTTGCTCAATGGATAACCGGGCGTTTTGCCCCTAAACGCACATGCTTACGGTCTGTGCGGTAAATGCACAGACCTGCTGAATAACTATTTTAATATAACATTTTACCATTCATTCGTCAACACCGTGAGACAATTATGTAAGCAATTCAAGGCTTACCTGCAATGCACGGTCTACTCTGTTCAGTACTTCCGTGTCCAAATGGCATACCCGATCCTTCAGCCTTCTTTTGTCGATCGTCCGCAGCTGCTCCAGCAGGATCACTGAGTCCTTGACGATATCGTACCTTCCCGCCTGGATCTCCACATGCGTAGGCAGCTTTGCCTTGTTCATCTTGGATGTGATCGCCGCGCAGATCACGGTCGGGCTGTGCCGGTTTCCCACATCGTTCTGGATGATCAGTACCGGGCGTACGCCGCCCTGTTCGGAACCGACCACCGGTCTTAAGTCTGCATAAAATACGTCTCCACGTCTGATAATCAAAAGGATTCACTCTCCAATACTAAAACTAAACTGCGCCCTGCGCTTTTCTTTTACCTCTAGTATTTCCAGAATCCTCTGCCCTATTCGGTCTATCGCGCTTCTTTTTCCAGTGACTTGAGCAGTCTGCCCAGACAGCAGATTTCCTCCTCCGGCCCCATTGCCGGCGCTCCATGCTCCTCCCTCGCCAGGTCGCCTGCCCTTCCATGGAGATACGCCCCCAGCGAAGCCGCCTGAAACGGTTCGAGACCCTGACCCAGAAGGCTGGCGATTATTCCGGTCAGGACGTCGCCCGAACCGGCGCAGGCCATCCCGTGGTTGCCGCTCAGATTAACCATCGTCTGTTTTCCGTCGGAAATCACTGTCCGCGAATCCTTCAGCACGACGGTCACCCCGTTCTCCCGGGCGAAGGCCCGCGCGCAGCCCGGCAGATCGTCCAAAATCTTTTCTTTGCTCCAGCCGCTGATCCGCATCATCTCGCCCACGTGGGGAGTCACAATCACCGGCACACGGCACTCCCGCAGCCATTCCCGGTGTCCGTCCGCCAGAATCGTCAGCGCGTCCGCGTCCAGCACCAGAGGAACGGCCGAGCGCCGCAGCATCCCGCAAAGCAGCCCGGCGGCTGCTCTGTCTGTACCCATCCCCGGGCCGAGGGCGGCCACATCCGCCCAGCCCAGAAGGCTCTCCCAGTCCGGCTCCTGCCCCTCTCCGTATACGGCAAGCATCGCCTGGGGCAGCGCGATCTGCAGAATCTCCCGGTTGCACGGCCTGGTCAGCACCTTCACCATACCGCTGCCGCAGAATGCCGCGGCTTTGGCAGAAAAATACGCGGCTCCGCAGATATTTGCCGAGCCGGCGGCAATCATCACCTTGCCATAGGTTCCCTTGTTGGAATAGGCCCGCCTCCGGGGCAGCAGGCGGGAAAGATCGCTGTCCCCGTACGCTCCGATGGTGTCCTTTGCATCAAAGCCGCCCTCGGCAATACCGATCCTGCGGCACACCACCTGTCCGCAGCAGGCGGCCCCCGGATAGAAAATCTGCCCCGCCTTTTTCCAGGCAAAGGTCACGGTCAGATCGGCCTGCACGGCCTCTCCCAGGATACGTCCGGTATCCGCACATACCCCGGTAGGCAGATCCACCGCCGTCACCGGCAGACCGGAAGCGTTGATCCGGCGTACATATTCTGCGATCCGCCCTTCCACGTCCCGCTTCAGCCCGACGCCCAGCATGGCATCCACAATACCAGTATATTCACCCGGCGAAAAACTGCTGCGGGGGGACAATCCGAATTTTTCTGCAATCTGCTTCTGGATGCGTGTCTCCTCTGTCAGGCGCTCTTCCCTGCCGGTAAACAGGATTTCCGGAGAAAAGCCGCGCTCCTTTAACAGCCTGGCAATGGCAAAACCGTCGCCGCCATTGTTGCCAGAGCCGCAGAATACGGCCATCCGGCGCAGATCCATGCCTGCGCGCTCCATCTCCTCCACAACCGCCAGCGCGGCGCGTTCCATCAGCACCAGAGACGGAATGCCAAGCTCCGTTATCGTATACGTATCCGCAGCCTTCATCTGGCTGCCGGTCAAAATCCGTTCCAAGCCCTTCCTCCTTCCGCACAACCCAAAAACTGCCGCATAAAGGCCATCGCCTTCTATGCAGCAGTCCTGTGTCGCCTCGCCCTATTCTTCAAATGATGTACAATCCTTCTGGCTGTGATTCAGCCGATAGGAAAGCTGCATGAGACTTTCCGACAGATGGACATTCTGCACGATCACATTCTCCGGAACCTTCAGGTCGGTATGGGCAAAATTCCAGATCGCTTTAATGCCATTTTCCACCAGAACCTTGGTGACCTCCTCCGCACCGCTCTTGGGCAGAGTCAGCGTCGCGATCTGGATCTGGTTTGTCCGTACAAAATCTCCCAGCTCGTCAACCATTTTGATGGGGATTCCCCGCACGGTTATCCCCTGCAGTCTGGGATTGACATCAAAGATACCCTTGATCCAGAATCCCCGCTTTTCAAATTTTACATAATTAGCCAGTGCCTGGCCGAGATTTCCGGCTCCGACGATGACCATGGAATACGTCTGATCCAGACCGAGAATCTGCCCGATGACCTGGTATAAGTATTTGACATTGTAGCCATACCCCTGCTGTCCAAATCCGCCGAAATTGTTCAGGTCCTGACGTATCTGTGAAGCGGTCACGTTCATCCGCTCACTCAGCTCACCGGAGGAAATCCGTTCAACCTTCTGCTTGATCACTGCCTTTGAAATTTCCCGTTCATCCACAATAGTTTATCCTTTCAAGCCGTGTTTTAGTAATTTTATTATAATAGATAGGGAAAATCATGTCAAACTTGTTTCTCGAAAAATACAGTTGTGTTTTTCCTCCTTCCTATGATAAGATATTTGGGCAAGGAGGGATTCCGATGATTCTGGACTGTCAGAACATTTCAAAAGCTTTTGGAACCACGGAAATTATCCGTCAGGCTTCCTTTCATATAGAAGAACGGGAAAAAGCCGCCATTGTCGGTATTAACGGCGCCGGCAAGTCTACTCTGAAAATCATTATCGGCGAAATGAAGGCCGATTCCGGAGAGATCGTAATGACCCGCGGAAAAACTCTGGGCTATCTGGCCCAGCAGCAGAATATTTCCGCCGGCGCCACGATCTATGAGGAAATGCTGGATGCCAAAAAGGAGCTGATCCAAATGGAGGAACAGATCCGCTCCCTGGAAGAACGGATGCAGTATGCTTCCGGCGAAGAGCTGGAGCAGCTGATGGACACCTACCACCGTCTGACCACCGAGTTCGAGCGGCAGAACGGCTACGCCTACCGCAGTGAGATTACCGGCATTCTGAAGGGCCTTGGCTTTACCGAGGAGGAGTTCTCCAAAAAGACCGGCACCCTCTCCGGCGGCCAGAAAACCCGGGTTGCCCTAGGCAAGCTGCTTTTGCAGAAGCCCGATCTCATCCTTCTGGACGAGCCGACCAACCATCTGGATATGGCCTCTATTGCCTGGCTGGAAACCTACCTGGTCAATTATCCCGGGGCTGTGCTCCTGGTTGCCCATGACCGATATTTTCTGAACAAAATTGTAACCAAGGTAATCGATATTGAGCTGGGCGAGGTATCCGTCTATTCCGGTAATTATACCCAGTTTTCCGAAAAAAAAGCGCAGATCCGCGAGGCCAGGATCAAGGCCTGGTACAACCAGCAGCGGGAAATCCGGCATCAGGAGGAGGTCATTGCCAAGCTGAAATCCTTTAACCGGGAAAAATCCATCCGGCGGGCGGAAAGCCGGGAAAAGATGCTGGATAAGCTGGAGCGCGTAGAACGGCCCGCGGAGGTAGACAGCCAGATGAGCCTGTCCCTGTCCCCGCGGATTCTAAGCGGCAATGACGTGCTGACGGTATCCGGCCTGTCCAAGTCCTACCGCCAGCTGCTCTTCTCTGATCTGAATTTTACGCTGAAGCGCGGCGAAAAGACGGCGATCATCGGCAACAACGGTACAGGGAAAACCACCCTGCTGAAGATCATTAACGGGCTGGTCACGGCGGATGCGGGCACCGTGACTCTGGGCAGCAAGGTTAACATTGGCTACTACGATCAGGAGCATCAGGTGCTTCACAGCGAAAAGACGATTTTTCAGGAGATTTCCGACGCCTATCCGGTGCTGACGAATACGGAAATCCGAAATGTGCTTGCCTCCTTTCTGTTGACCGGGGACGATGTGTTTAAACGGATCGCCGACCTAAGCGG
>JAHZHG010000236.1:1489-5133 GCA_019420425.1 Clostridiales bacterium | reverse complement strand
ATCTTGAAGGAACAGAAACATCAGGCTTATCAGGATTATGTAAAAAAGGTAACCCCAACCCACAGTCTGGGAATGAACATGCTCAAGGCCTTCCTGATCGGCGGGGCGATCTGTGTGATCGGGCAGATCATCATCAACGTCTGTAAGGCCCAGGGGATGGATAAGGATACGGCAGGCAGCTGGTGCTCCCTGCTGCTGGTGCTGCTGAGCGTCATCCTGACCGGACTGAATGTATACCCCAGGCTGGCCAAGGCAGGCGGAGCAGGAACCCTGGTTCCCATTACCGGATTTGCCAATTCTGTGGCGGCTCCGGCTATCGAATTTCAGAAAGAAGGCCAGGTATTCGGCATTGGCTGCAAAATTTTTACCATTGCCGGCCCGGTAATCCTGTACGGGATTTTTACCAGCTGGGTATTGGGAGCGGGATACTGGATACTGAAAACGGTAGGTGTGCTTTAGGTAAAGGAGAAAAGATGACAGATAACAGATGGAATATTGGCGAGGGCGGCGATATGCCCATTGGCTTTGGACTGTCGCTGGCAGCAAACAGCAAATCTATGCAGGTCTTTGCCCGGATGACGGATGAGCAGAAGACAGCTGTGGTGGAGCAGAGCCGCACGATACAGAGCAAGGAAGAAATGGAGCGCTTTGTGGACAGGCTTTCCTGGAGCTGAATCCATGCCAGGGCAGCCTTCTTTATTCACAGACATGCTCCAGCCCCTGATTCATAATAGTTGCCACATGGTCGTCAGCCAGGGAATAATAGATGGTCTTTCCGTCCCGGCGGAATTTTACCAGGGACATCTGCTTGAGAATCCGCAGCTGATGGGAGATTGCGCTCTGGGTCATGGAGAGTTTATTGGCAATATCCTGAACGCAAAGCTCCTCCGCTGAAAGGACATACAAAATCCGGATTCGGGTAGGATCGCCGAATACCTTAAACAGCTCCGCAAGATTATAGAGGGTTTCATCATCGGTGTTGAGATCGATTTTATTCTTTATCATGGTATGCCTCCAAAATGATCGGTGAGAAAAGCTTACTCTATTTATTTTAACGGAAAAAATAAATTTGGTCAAATGATTTAGCATGGCAGCGCCATTTTTTGCGCTGCCATGCTGCTTGCTTTACTTTTTGTACAGGATTCGGATGGAGTTAAGCACACAGAGCATTGCCACGCCGGTATCGGCAAATACGGCCATCCACATGTTGGCAAAGCCGGCCAGGCCGAGAATCATAACTGCGGCTTTAATGATCAGGGCAAATACTACGTTCTGAACGGCGATCCGGTTGGTGCTGCGCGCAATGGCAACGGACTGAGGAATCGCCTCCATGCTGGAATTCATAAATACGGCGTCTGCGGCCTCAATGGCTGCATCCGCGCCGCTGCCCATGGCCGCGCCCACGTCTGCGCCTGCCAGTACAGGAGCATCGTTGATCCCGTCTCCAACAAACATGACTTTGCCGTGCTCGCCGCGGATCTGGTTCAGAATACTGAGCTTATCCTGGGGAAGCAGCTTGGCATATACATCGTCGATTCCGGTTTCCGCCGCTACGGCCTTTGCGCTGTCCTCAGAGTCGCCGGTCAGCATGGCGGTGCGCAGGCCCATGGATTTGAGACGGCCGATGGCTGCCTTTGCCTCGGGCTTCACGGTATCCGAGATCAGCATATAGCCGGCAAATTTTCCGTCGATGGCAATAAATACTTCGGCGCCGTAGGATTTCCCGTTCAGATTTTCCACGGTTACCTGATATTTATCCATCAGCTTGCGGTTTCCACAGAGTACCCTTCCGTCGGGCAGGTCAGCTGCGATGCCGTGACCGGCAATTTCCTCCAGGGAAGCCGGGATATCCAGGACAATTCCCTTTTCCCGGGCTGCGGAGACGATGCTGGCCGCAATCGGATGGGTGGAGTTTTGTTCGCAGCTGGCGCAGATGCGCAGCAGCTCTTCTTCTGTATATTTCCCGCTGGAGACTACCTTCTGCAGCTGGAAATTCCCCTTGGTAACCGTTCCGGTTTTATCCATGACTACGGTGTCGATATGGCTGAGGGCTTCAATGGATACGCCGCCCTTGAATAGGATCCCTTTCTTTGAGCCTGCGCCAATTCCGGAGAAGAAGGCCAGGGGAACGCTAAGGACAAGGGCGCACGGGCAGCTCATCACCAGGAAGGTAATTGCGGTGTATGTCCAATAGTGCCAGTCGCCGCCTCCGAACAGGGGAGGAAGGATGGCCGCGCCCAGAGCCATGATGATGACAAAGGGAGTATATACCTTGGAAAACCGGGTGATGAAGCGGTCAATTTTCGGCTTGCTCGCCGCCGCGTTTTCCACAGAATCCAGAATACGGGTAACCATGGACTCAGACAGCGGCTTCTCCACGCGAACCTTCAGCTGGCCGGAAATATTCACGCAGCCGGAGGTAATCGGATCGCCCGCATTGACGGAAACAGGAACCGGCTCACCCGTAATGGGGGAGGTATCCAGCCGGCTTATGCCCTCGACGATGACGCTGTCCAGCGGGATGCGGTCGCCGGGACGGATCAGCAGCAGGTCGCCTGGCTGCGCATCTTCTGCGGGGATCACCTGCACGTCCTCTCCATGGAGCAGGTTAACTACTTCCGGACGCATGTCTACGGCATCCATAATCTGTCCACGGCTGCGGTCCACAGCCTTGTGCTCGAAGAATTCTCCGATGCGGTAGAAGAGCATGACGCCGACAGCCTCCGGATAATCCTGGATAGCAAAGGCGCCGACGGTGGCAATACTCATCAGGAAGTTTTCGTCAAAGATCTGTCCGTGGGAGATATTTTTGGCGGCTTCTACCAGAACCTCTGCGCCCAGTATCAGGTATCCGATGAGATAAACCGGCAGGGAAGCTATTTCTGCAAACCCCATATGCTCCATTACTCTGCCTGCGATAAACAGGACGGCGCCGATAACAATACAGATCAGGTCTTTATTCTCTTTCAGCATGTTCTTTTTGACAGGGAGGGTTTCTGCGCCGTGGGAAGCTGCCGCTTGGGTTCTGACGGAGGCTTCCTTTTCCCGCACCTGTACCTGGGATTCAATAGAGGTGCAGATTCTGCGGATTTCCGGCAGATAGCGGTCAGGATTCTGGGCGGTGACGCGCAGCTGTTTGGTGGCAAAGGTGATTGTGGCATCGGAGATACCCTCCAGATCATTGATCTGTTCCTCCATCTTAGCCGCACAGTGCGCGCAGCCCAGGTTTTCCAGAATATAGGTTTTGGCCTTTCCACCGGCCCCTTTTTCTGTCTTGGGGATTACCTTCACCTGGGACTCAATCGAAGAGCAGATGCGCTGAATCTCCGGGAGCAGCTTTTGCGGATCCTCGGCGGTCAGGCGGAGCTGCCTGGTAGCAAAAGTAATCGTGGCCTCAGATACACCCGCAAGCCGGCTGATCTGTTCCTCCATTTTAGAAGCACAGTGCGCACAGCCAAGATTTTCCAGAATAAATACCGCCTTATTCGAACCACCGCCGTGTCCATGGGACGCATGATGTTCATGGTGATGCCCGTGTTCGTGCTCATGTCCGCATCCGCACTCGTCGTGGAGATGTCCGTCATGATGGTGCTCATGATCATGCTCATGTCCGCATCCGCACTCGTCGTGGTGATGCTCGTCAT
>JAHZHG010000236.1:0-1389 GCA_019420425.1 Clostridiales bacterium | reverse complement strand
CTCGTCATGGTGATGCTCATGATCATGCTCATGTCCGCATCCGCACTCGTCGTGGAGATGTTCGTCATGATGGTGCTCGTGTTCGTGCTCATGTCCGCAGTCACATTTCTCATCGTGATGTGTATGGTCATGATGTTCTTCGTGCTCATGCCCGCATCCGCAATGATCATCATGATTATGGAAGAGAGGCTGAAAGCTGTTTTTCAGAATGCTGTTCATCATAATAAGTCCTCCGATTTAATATATGCCAACATGTGATTAATTATTCATATGATAATTTAAACACATAAGTATGCGTTTGTCAACAGCAAAATACACGATCTAATCTATATTTTATATATTTTTATTGACAAATCTGCATATGCCTGCTATAGTTAGTTTAAACTAACAGTAAGTCATAACTAACTTTAGGAGGTAAAACAAATGAGCGTGGTGATTATTGGCGGACATGAGCGTATGGAAGGTACATACAAGGACATTTGCAAGAGATATAACTGCAAGGCAAAAGTATTTACAAAGATGAAAACCGATCTGGACCGGAAAATCGGATGTCCGGATCTGATGATTCTGTTTACCTCTACTGCTTCACATAAAATGGTGAACTGTGCAGTCGCGGAGTCAGAGCGCAACAATGCAATCCTGGAGCGGTGCCACAGCAGCAGTGCCAGTGCGCTGATCAATATTCTGGAACAGTATGCATAAGGAGGAATGCAGCTAATGCCGATAGAGACCATTATCAGACAGCTGAAGCAGGAGACAGAGAACAGTCGCCGTGCAGGCCTGAATCTGGTCATCCACAGCGCCCCTCTGCTAAAGCGGAAAAAAGAATCCTGTATCCTGGCTTTTCGCCGGGAGGAGCTTGGACAGCTGATGAAAGAGCTGTACGGCACAGGTATCCGCTGCAAGTTCCTTTACCATGAGGAAAGGCGCTGTATCGTATTTCTGTACAGAGAAGAAATGCTGAACCAGTATCTGGCGCAGGCTGAGGTCAGACAGTTTTTATCGGAATTCGGATACGAAGGCAGTACCATTGCAGACTACCTGCCTCTGCTGAAAAGGCGGGTAACCTTTTTTTACCGGAACGGAGAAACCTTTCCCCATGAAATCGGAGCCTTTCTCGGCTACCCGATTCGGGATGTAAAGGGCTTTATCCGCAATCAGGGAAAAAACTTCCTGCTGTGCGGCCACTGGAAGGTATACACAGATGAACGGGGAGCCAGAGAAAAATTCCGGCTTTTCGATGAGGCGAAGCAGCAGGCGGTGGAAGAATGGTTTGCCGGAAAGACATTATGCGAAATCGCAGGATAGGAGTAACAAAATGGAAAAAGTATATGTAGTTTACTGGAGCGGAACAGGCAATACCGAAGCAATGGCCAACATGCTGGCCGA
>JAHZHG010000235.1:1999-5147 GCA_019420425.1 Clostridiales bacterium | reverse complement strand
AGGGAGAATGGTCAGAAACGTCAGCTTCTCGGTGAGAGAAGGGGAGATCGTCGGTTTTGCCGGCCTGATGGGGGCAGGAAGGACGGAGACGACCCGGGCGATTTTCGGCGTTGATCCCAAGGAGAGCGGACAGATTTTCGTAGACGGCAAGGAGGTAAAGATCAACTGCCCGATGGACGCCATCAAAAACGGCGTGGTTCTTGCCCCGGAGGACCGGAAAAAGGACGGCCTTTGCACAAAGCTGAGCATCCGGCACAACCTGGCTCTTCCCAATCTGGACTGGGTGTGCAATTCCCTTGGCGTAGTCAACAGCCGCAAGGAAGAAAAGCTCTGTGAAAAGGCAGTGAAGGATCTTCGGATCAAGACGCCAAATGTGGAGATCGATTCCGGAAACCTTTCCGGAGGAAACCAGCAGAAGGTAGTTGTGGGCAAATGGCTGGCCCGGGACTCCCGTGTGGTGATTTTTGACGAGCCGACCAGAGGAATCGACGTCGGGGCAAAGGTCGAAATCTACAATCTGATGAATGAACTGAAAAAACAGGGAATTGCCGTTATGTTTGTGTCTTCGGAGATGCCGGAGGTTATGGGAATCGCAGATCGGATCATCGTCATGTGCGACGGACGGATTACCGGCGAGGTCATGGCGAAGGAGACTACCCAGAGTGAGATCCTGACTCTGGCCACTACCTTTGAAGACAAGAAAATCAAGAGCAACTGATGGGAGGAGAAAGCAAAATGAACAGTAAAAATCAAAATCCGCTGAAGCGGTTCCTGGGAATCAAGGGAATGGGAGCAGCACTGACCGCCTTTGTCGGACTGGTGGTGATCTATATCGCATTCGGTATCATCAATCCGGCCGTATTTTCCGGACAGAATATCCTGAACCTGCTCCGCTCCATGTCCAAGTATCTGCTGATCGGTATCGCCCAGAGCTATGTCCTGATCACCGGAAACATTGACCTCTCCATCGGTACGATGGTCGGCATGAGCGCTATGATCTCCGCCACCATGATGACCCATGGCATCAGCCCGATCCTGGCTATAGCGGTAGCGCTGGTATGCTGCCTGGCCGTAGGCGTGGTAAACGGCTATCTGGTTGGAAAGTTCAAGCTTCCGCCGTTCATCGCCACCCTAGGCACCATGTTCGTCACGAGAGGCGTTGCTTACATGGTAAACGGAAACCGCAACACCGACGCGATTGCCACCGGCATCGGCAAGGAGGCAGCCGACAATTTCCAGAACATTTTCTACTATGGAAAGACCCTCGGCGTATACAATACCTTCTGGATTTCCATTATTGTATTTGTGATTTTCTTCTTTATTCTGTCAAAGACACGCTCCGGCCGTCACATTTATGCCATCGGTTCCAACATTGACGCGGCAAAGCTTTCCGGCGTAAACGTGGTTGCCACCACCACCAAGGCATATCTGGTCAGCTCCGTCTGCTCCTGGCTGGTAGGACTGATCCTCTGTGCGCAGGCAGGGATGGGAAACATGGAAGCCGGAAACATGTATGAGATGTACGGCGTAGCCGCAGGCGTTATCGGCGGCGTATCCCCGCTGGGCGGCACGGGAATTCTGCTGGGAACTCTGGCAGGCGCAGCCGTATGGCAGACACTGGAAAACGGCCTGAACATGATCGGCGCGCAGGTAGGTATCCAGAGAATCGTAATCGGTGTAATCGTAGTAGGCGCTGTTCTGCTGGATGTGGTTTTCCGCAACGGCCAGTTCGGCAAAAAGAAAAAGAACTAGACCGTATATACATACGGATAGTAAATAAAAAACATATAAGTAAGAGGAGGAGTTTCACCATGAAAAGAAAAGTTTTAGCAACAATCTGTGCACTGTCCATGCTCGCTGCAGGCTCCGCAGCAATCACCAGCTCTGCCGCTGAGGATGTAGAAATCGCCCTGATCACGATGGACTCCATCGACCAGCACTGGATCAGCCTGAATGAGGGCGCGCAGAAGGCAGCAGAGGAGCTGGGCGTAACCGTTACGTTCATGTCCCCGAATACCAAGGATGATGCTCAGCAGATCGAGTGTGTAAACAACGCAGTGGCAGGCGGCTACGATGCAATCCTGGTAGCAGCAAACGGCCCGGATGCAATCTCTTCCGCACTTCAGGAAGCAGTAGACGCAGGCGTAAAGATCGTGTACGTTGACTCTCCGGCAAACGTAGAAGCTGAGGCAACCTTCTCCACCGACAACAAGGCAGCAGGCCAGACCGCAGGAGAAGAGATGATCAAGGCTCTGGAGGAAAAGGGCGTTACTTCCGGTAAGATCGGTATCATTAACGTAAATGCAGCAACCGATTCCTGCGTAATGCGTGAGGAAGGCTTCCGCGCAGCATTCGAGGACAGCGACTTCGAAATCATGGAAACGCAGTACGGCGAAGGCGATGCAGCAAAATCTCAGACGATTGCAGAGAACTATATTACTCAGGGCGTTGTAGGTATCTTCGGCTGCAACGAGGGTTCCACAACCGGTGCAGGAAATGCCATCAAGGCTTCCGGAAATGAGGACATCGTTGGCGTAGGCTTCGATAAATCCGATGCAATCCTGAACCTGATCGACGACGGATATCTGCTGGCTACCATGGCTCAGAATCCGGATGTGATGGGATATGAAGGCGTTAAGGCAGCTGTAGACGCAGTAAACGGCGAATCTCTGGGCGGAGAAGTAACCGATACCGGCGTATCTGTAATCACCAAAGAAGCAGAATAATCAAAGACAGCGATGGAGCCGCCGGTATTTGCCGGCGGCTTTCTGCGCGCCGGATTTGTTGAAGACCAGAGGGAAGTGTGCTATACTCAAAGCAGGGATGCACATCGGATTGTATTGAGGGAAATGAGGAGTTCAATGATAAAAGTAGTAGTAGCTGACGATGAAGAACGCGTCTGCCAGCTGATCGTTGCGCTGGTTGACTGGAAGGCAATGGGGCTGGAGGTTGCCGGAATTGCGCACAACGGTCTGGAGGCATTCGAGATGGTGGAGCGCCTCCGGCCGGACATCCTGATTACCGACATCCGAATGCCGGGTTACAGCGGGCTTGAGCTGATTCAGCGCGTACAGAGCGTGGCCGCTGATCTGGAAATTATCGTCATCAGCGGGTACGCCCATTTTGAGTATGCCCAGCAGGCGATCAA
>JAHZHG010000235.1:0-1989 GCA_019420425.1 Clostridiales bacterium | reverse complement strand
GTGGGCGACTATCTGCTGAAGCCGGTGAGCAAGGCAGATCTGACGGCTACCCTGGAAAAGCTGAAGGAGCGTATCTGCCAGAGAAGGGATTCCGAGCAGGACAGGCAGGAGATGCGCAGAAAGGCGGAAAAGGATGTGCACCGCCTGCAGCTGAACCTTCTGGACGATTTATGGGAAAAGGAAAATCTGGCCCTTTCCATGCCGGTTCTGCAGGACACGTATCATCTACAGGTGCAGCCCGGGCTTTTCCAGGCATTTCTGCTGAAAATCGATTCCAGCCAGGGGACACTCAGTGATGCGTCCGCCGCGATCCTGATGGAGAAGGCACAGGAGATTCTGGAAAGAGGCCTGAAGGAAAAATGCTTCGAGCTGGCCCTGGGGACAAAGGGGCCGTCCTGTATCGGAATCATCAATTATGATACGGGGAGGCAGGAAGAAATACGGAAGGTACTGAAAAACTGTCTGAATCAGCTGGAGCTGCAGAAGAGCCTGTTTCGTCCGGTACTCTTTTCCATGGCCATGGGAAGCGCATATACCGATCCCCAGGGGCTGGACAAGTCCATGAAGGAGACGGCTGTACTTATCCGCCGTCCGGTCTGGATGCCGGCGGGATTCTGGACAGGTATCTGCGGGAAATTACCCAGGCAGTAGAGGTGATGAGCCTGGCTCAGGCCGAGGCGGCAGTGAATTTCCTGATGAATGAGGTGCGGCGGGTAAAGGATGTTCACGGATATGAAATCCTGGAGCTGGTCAGCTCTGCGGCAGATGTCTTTTCCGTCCGCACGCAGATGCCGGAGAGAGGCAAGCAGCTGGAAGCCTTTCGAAAGCAGTGCGGGCAGTGCACCGGCGTTGAAGAGGTTTTTGCGTGCCTGGCCAGGTTCCAGGCCGAATATATTTCCGGCCTGCTGGTAAAGCATGAGAGCGAGACCATCCGTCCGGTGCGCCGGGCCAAGGAATATATCCAGAATCATTACAGCGAGCCCCTGACCCTTGAGGAGGTCAGCAGCATAGCAGGCCTGAGTCCGGCGTATTTCAGCGTGCTGTTCAAGAAAACAGAAGGAGAGGGATTTGCCAAATATCTGATCAATATCCGTATGGAAAAGGCGAAAATACTGCTGCGGGAATCGAATACACCGGTGTCGGAAATCTGCCGCATGGTGGGCTATAACGACATCAAGCATTTCAATCACACATTTGAAAAGGCTGCCGGGGTAAAGCCGGCGACCTACCGCAGGCTGTACGGCTGAGCCGCGGCGGATGAGGCAGGGAGGCAGCGATGAAGGAATCACGCAGATTAAAGTATATTTCAAACCGCGTTGCATGTCTGGGCTGCGCCACGGGGATCGTGCTGATCCTGCTGGCGGCCGTGCAGACCTGGTTTGCCGTACAGGGAAAGGGATCTCCCTGGCCGGCAGTCCTGCTTTGGGCGGCGGCTGCCGGTTTCTGGGCAGTCGGATGGTTCTGGATCGTCGTCCCCTTCCGACGGTCAGAAAAACGGTTTAACCGCTTTCTGGACGGTTATATTTTTTCCGGCAGTGAGGGGGGAGCGGTGACGTTTCTGACCCCCATGATGGGGATGCAGATGGAGCAGCTGGATAAGCTTGTCCGCTCCCCTCAGCTGATGGACCTGAACAAGCGGCAGGCCCAGTATCTGGCCCTGCAAAATCAGATCAATCCCCACTTCCTGTACAACACGCTGGAGAGTATCCGCGGAGAGGCGCTGATTGCAGGGCTGGACAGCGTGGCAGATATGACGGAGGCTCTGGCCAAGTTTTTCCGCTATACCATTACGAAGGTGGAAAACCTCGTATCGGTGGAGGAGGAGCTGGACAACTGCGAGACGTATTTCTGGATTCAGAAATACCGGTTCGGAGACCGGCTGCAGCTTCACATTGTGTACGAGCCGGAGGAATGGGAGGAGATCATGAACTGTCGGATTCCCAAGCTCACCCTCCAGCCCATCCTGGAAAACAGCATTATCCATGGGAC
>JAHZHG010000234.1:2592-5150 GCA_019420425.1 Clostridiales bacterium | reverse complement strand
TTCATCCCGGAGGAATACTGGACCCTGGATGCGGTTCTGGATGTGGCCGGGGAGAAAAAGCCGCTGACGGCAAAATTCTACGGAAAAGACAAGAAAATAGCAATCCACTCCCGGGAGGAGCTGGATGAGATCCTGGCCGGACTGGAGGGAAAGGAGTGGAAGGTCACCGAGGTAAAAAAGGGAGAGCGGATAAAGAAGGCGCCCCTGCCCTTTACTACCAGTACCCTGCAGCAGGAGGCCTCCAAGCTGCTGAACTTTTCCACCCAGAAGACCATGCGTCTGGCCCAGCAGCTGTATGAAGGTATCGACATCAAGGGAAACGGCACGGTGGGCCTGATTACCTACCTGCGTACGGATTCTACCCGTATTTCCGAAGAGGCAGACGTGGCGGCAAGGAGCTATATCCAGTCTGCGTACGGAGAAGAATACGTCCGCACCGGAACCGAGGAGAAAAAGGACGGCAAAAAGATTCAGGACGCCCACGAGGCGATCCGGCCTTCGGATATTGCCAGGACTCCGGTTTCCCTGAAGGAATCGCTGAGCAGGGACCAGTACCGCCTGTACCAGCTGATCTGGAAGCGGTTTGCCGCCAGCCGGATGGAGCCGGCCAAGTATGAGACAACCTCTGTGCATATCCAGGCAGGGGAGTACGTCTTTACCGTGGCGGCATCCCGGGTGAAGTTTGACGGCTTTATGCTGGTATATACGGATGAGACAGATGAAAAAAAGGATTCCAACGTAATGGCAGGCTCCCTGGATCAGGATTCCGTCCTTACCTGGAAGGCCTTTGAGGAAAAGCAGCACTTTACCCAGCCGCCGGCCCACTATACCGAGGCGTCCCTGGTTAAGGCCCTGGAGGAGCAGGGAATCGGGCGTCCGAGTACGTATGCGCCGACGATCACGACCATCATTGCCAGAAGGTATGTGGCCAAGGAAAACAAAAACCTGTATATGACGGAGCTGGGAGAGGTGGTCAATTCGATGATGAAGCAGGCCTTCCCCAGCATTGTTGACGTTACCTTCACCGCAAATATGGAGTCGCTTTTGGACTCCGTCGGCGAGGGAACGGTGGCCTGGAAAACCGTGGTGAAAAATTTTTATCCCGATCTGGAAGAAGCGGTGGAAGCGGCAGAGAAGGATCTGGAAAAGGTGACCATAGCCGATGAGGTCACGGATGTGATCTGCGAGGAATGCGGCAGAAACATGGTGGTTAAATACGGACCCCATGGAAAATTCCTGGCCTGCCCCGGCTTTCCGGACTGCCGCAATACCAAGCCCTACCTGGAGAGGATCGGCGTAGCCTGCCCCAAGTGCGGAAAGGACATTGTGCTGAGAAAGACCAAGAAAGGCCGTCGGTATTTCGGCTGCGAAAACAATCCGGAATGTGACTTTATGTCCTGGCAGAAGCCGTCGGAAAAGCCCTGCCCTCAGTGCGGAAGCTATATGGTGGAAAAGGGCAGCAAACGGGTCTGCGCAAATGAAACCTGCGGATATGTAGAAGATTCAGAAAAAAAGTGATTTGTTTCTAAATAATATATTTTCTAAATAAATTGTTAACAATGGGACAGAATGGATTGAATTTTAGATAATTGTATGCTACTATTGTATTAACGTTCGAAAATGTTTAAAATATGTCATTCACCAGATACGGAGGTAAGAAATGAGTGTACAATTATTAGACAAGACAAGAAAAATCAATCAGCTTCTCCACAATAACAATTCCAGTAAAGTGGTGTTTAACGATATTTGCGAAGTCCTGACCGGAATCATGAATTCCAACATTCTGGTTATCAGCAAAAAGGGCAAGGTGCTGGGCGTCAGCCTTTGCAAGGGCGTTGAGGAAATCAGAGAGCTGATCGTGGATGAGGTAGGCGGATATATTGACCCGCTGCTGAACGACCGTCTGCTGGGCGTACTCTCCACCAAAGAAAATGTAAACCTGGAAACACTTGGCTTTGTCGGCGAAAATGTGAAAAAGTATCAGGCCATCATTAATCCGATTGATATTGCCGGTGAGCGCCTGGGAACCGTGTTTATGTACAAAAGCGACAGCCAGTACGAGATCGACGATATTATCCTGAGCGAGTATGGAACCACGGTAGTGGGCCTGGAAATGATGCGTTCCGTCAATGAAGAAAACGCAGAGGAGACCAGAAAGATACAGATTGTGAAATCTGCCATCAGCACCCTGTCCTTCTCTGAGCTGGAGGCGATTGTTCACATTTTTGATGAGCTGGACGGCACAGAGGGCATTCTGGTGGCCAGCAAAATCGCCGACCGCGTGGGGATTACCCGTTCGGTAATCGTAAATGCACTGCGGAAATTTGAGAGCGCAGGCGTGATCGAATCCAGATCCTCGGGAATGAAGGGGACGTACATCAAGGTACTCAACGATGTCGTGTTCGGAGAGCTGGAAGAGCTGAAAAAAACGAAAAAAATCAAATAAAAGCGTATATTCTGCCGGGCAGCCGATCACTGCCCGGCTTTTTTCGGTTTCCGGACGGTTTCGTACACAAGAAAAAAACATGAAACACTGAGAAAACAAAAGAAAATAAAAG
>JAHZHG010000234.1:0-2582 GCA_019420425.1 Clostridiales bacterium | reverse complement strand
TAATCTAAATTATTTGAAAATAAACGCCAATAATAAAAGTTGCACATTTCGCATAAGTTAACTAATATAAGACTAACGATTAGCACTCGATTTGAGTGAGTGCTAATAGCTTAAGAAAGAAAAATCTAAGGAGGAATAGATAATGAAGTTAGTACCACTTGGCGACAGAGTCGTATTAAAGCAGGGTGAAGCAGAGGAAACCACAAAGTCCGGTATTATTCTGGCCAGCAAGGCACAGGAAAAGCCGGTTCAGGCAGAGGTTATCGCAGTAGGACCTGGCGGAATGGTAGACGGCAAGGAAGTAACCATGCAGGTTAAGCCGGGAGATAAAGTGATTTATTCCAAATACGCAGGAAACGAAGTAAAGCTGGATGACGAAGAATACATCATCGTAAGACAGAATGACATTCTGGCAATCGTAGAATAAAACAGACAGTGAATATGTTCAGGAGGAATGATTATCATGGCAAAAGAAATTAAATATGGTGCAGAAGCCAGAAAAGCTCTGGAAACCGGTGTAAATAAGCTGGCAGATACAGTACGCGTTACCCTTGGGCCGAAAGGCAGAAACGTTGTTCTGGACAAACAGTTCGGTGCTCCGCTGATCACGAACGACGGCGTAACCATCGCCAAGGAGATTGAGCTGGAGGATGCATTTGAGAACATGGGCGCACAGCTGATCAAAGAAGTAGCGTCCAAGACCAACGATGTAGCCGGTGACGGTACGACCACCGCTACGGTTCTGGCTCAGGCAATGGTTCACGAGGGAATGAAGAATCTGGCAGCAGGCGCAAATCCGATCGTGCTGAGAAAAGGAATGAAAAAGGCAACGGACGTAGCGGTAGAAGCGATCCGGGAGATGAGCAAAAAGGTTACCGGTAAGGATCAGATCGCAAGGGTTGCTGCTGTTTCTTCAGGAGACGAAGAGGTAGGCCAGCTGGTGGCAGACGCGATGGAAAAGGTATCTCAGGATGGCGTAATCACCATCGAGGAGTCCAAGACCATGCAGACCGAGCTGGATCTGGTAGAAGGTATGCAGTTTGACCGTGGATATATTTCCGCATATATGGCAACCGATATGGAAAAGATGGAAGCTGTTCTGGATGATCCGCTGATTCTGATCACCGATAAGAAGATCAGCAACATCCAGGAGGTTCTGCCGCTGCTGGAGCAGGTTGTACAGTCCGGCAAGAAGCTGCTGATTATCGCTGAGGATGTTGAGGGCGAGGCGCTGACCACCCTGATCCTGAACAAGCTGCGCGGCACCTTCCAGGTAGTAGCGGTTAAGGCTCCGGGCTACGGCGACAGAAGAAAAGCGATGCTGGAGGATATCGCTATCCTGACCGGCGGACGCGTAATCTCCGAAGAGGTTGGCCTGGAACTGAAAGAGGCTACCCTGGATATGCTGGGAAGAGCGAAATCCGTTAAGGTTCAGAAGGAAAACACCGTTATCGTTGACGGACTTGGCGACAAGGAGGCCATCCAGAGCAGAATCGCTCAGATCAAGCTGCAGATCGAGGAGACAAAGTCTGAGTTTGACAAAGAAAAATTACAGGAAAGACTGGCCAAACTGGCAGGCGGCGTAGCCGTTATCCGCGTAGGCGCAGCAACCGAAACCGAGATGAAGGAAGCTAAGCTGCGTATGGAGGACGCCCTGGCAGCAACGAGAGCAGCCGTTGAAGAGGGCATTATCGCAGGCGGCGGTTCTGCATATATCCATGCAGCCAAGAAAGTTGCCGAGATGGCCGCAGGCCTGGAGGGCGACGAAAAGACCGGAGCAAAGGTTGTACTTAAGGCTCTGGAGGCTCCGCTGTTCCACATCGTGGCAAACGCAGGCCTGGAAGGCGCAGTAGTCATCAATAAAGTAAGAGAGTCCGAAGCAGGCATCGGCTTCGATGCATACAAAGAGGAGTATGTGGATATGGTTCAGGCAGGTATCCTGGATCCGGCCAAGGTAACCAGAAGCGCACTGCAGAATGCAACCAGCGTGGCATCCACTCTGCTCACCACCGAGTCCGTAGTAGGTATCATCAAGGAAGATACCCCGGCAATGCCGGCAGGCGGAGCACCGGGAATGGGAATGATGTAATCCGGAAAGCATAACAGACAAAGAGAGAAAGAGGCCGTTCTGCGGCCTTTTTCTTTTGCCATACCGTTTGGGCCTCCTTTTTTCATATAAATTTCATAACTGATTTCTTTACAGCAGGTGCAGCGGTATGATAAACTGGATAAAAATACGGAGGTGCGGATATGTCGCTGCAAAGTCTGAAGGAAAAGTGCAGTGGGGAGGGAAAAAAGCTCAGGGAACTGACCTTTCGCCAAAAGCTGACCTATATCTGGGACTATTACAAATGGGCTTTCGTTGTCATTGCGGCGCTGATCGGTTTGGGAGCAGCCATAGCCGAGGCAGTGGGCAATATGCGGATAGAGACGGTATTCCAGGCGCAGATGCTGAACTGCAATCTCATGGTTTCCGAGGATTCTGAGACAGTCGGGAGCGGGTTTGCCGCCTATATTGGCGGGCTGGAGGAGAATCAGGTGGTTGAGGTGGGATGTTCGCTGAACATCTATCCCGATATGCT
>JAHZHG010000233.1 GCA_019420425.1 Clostridiales bacterium | reverse complement strand
TGGACGAACCGAAGAGAAAAGGCCGCAGGGCCTACCTGAATGATTTTAAAAAGAATGAAAATGGAGAGTATATTTATCAGGGTACGCTGTACAGCTGCCAGGAGCAGGGAGAGGGAAGGCGCCGGACGCTGATGATGCAGCTTGTCCTGTGCGCGGCTGTTCTGGCGGTAAAGGTGGCGGCCGGCTGTATTCCTGCTCCGGGGATGGAGGGCAGTATTTATGTGCTGCTTCCCTATGCGGCCGGCCTGATCGCGATAGTCAGCGTGCTGTGGGGGATGTGCAGGCTGCTCGGCGGAGGAGAGCCGCTGCGGGAATACATTTATGAAGCCACGGTGCCGAAGCTTCCCCTGCGCATGGCGCTGGCTGCGGGATGCGCGGGTCTGGCCATAGCCGGGGAGCTGATTCAGGTTATCCTCTGCGGAGCGGAAGAAAAGCTGGGATATATGTTCCTCTTTTTTCTCCTTGAGGCCTGCGTGCTTGCTGCCACACTCGTTCTTAGGCAAAAGTTTCGCCGGCTCATCTGGAAACCGGTGGAAAATATCGGAAAAATGCACAAAAATGAGAATGCGGTATAATAAAAAATTGACAAAAAATGCGGAAAAGGGTATAATAAGACTATAGAGAAGAACAGAATAATAGCAAAACAGGCCGCGCGGCGGAGATAAAGCCAAAGGGGGGATATCCCCCCTTTATGCTTGTATATATACAAGCATAATCTCCCCTTGTTCGCGGAAATTCTGGACTTCAAATCGTCAAGGAGGAATTTTGAATATGAAGAATGCAAAACGACTGATTGCACTTTCCCTTACCGCGGCCGTATGTCTCGGTCAGGCAATGAGTGCAGCCGCAGCCGAGTCTGCAGACGGCAAGACTCTGGTTGCATCCAGCAACCACTTTGAGGGCAAATTCTCCCCCTTTTTTGCTGCCAGCGCAGAGGATCAGCATGTCGTTGACCTGACCTTTGCCACTTTGATTGGCGCAGACCGTGTGGGCGCCCTGGTAGAAAAAGGAATCGAGGGGGAAACCCGTTCTTATAACGGAACCGACTATACGTACTACGGTGTTTCCGACTTGGAAGTTACCGAGAACGAAGACGGCACGGTATATTATGACTTTACCATGAGGGATGACCTGGTATTTTCCGACGGAACCCCGATGGATATTGACGATGTAATTTTCAGCTTATACGTATATGCAGATCCCACCTATGACGGTTCTGCCACCATCTACAGCCAGCCGATCCTGGGCATGGAAGAGTACCGTTCCGGTATGTCTACCCTGTCCGTGCTTCTGGCACAGGCCGGTGAGGACAACACAGATTTCAGCCTGTGGACCGAAGAGCAGCAGAAGGCCTTCTGGGATGCCGTAAACGAAGGCGGAGCAGCCTTTGCACAGGAGATCGTAGATTATTGTGTAGAGGCCGGCCTCAACGAAGAGGGCGACGTAGCGGGAGCTGCAGCAAACTGGGGCTTTTCTGACCTGCCGGCAGACGCTACGGCGAAGGATTTCTTCATGGCTATCGGTGAGAACTATGGCTGGAGCTTCTCCGCTATGGAAGCAGAGACCGCAGGCAGCGCTCTGGCAGACCTGATTCCGGAGGAGGTATATAACTACTCCACCACCGGTATCGAAACGGGCGAATCCGTAGATTATATCGAGGGTATCCAGCGTACCGGCGACTACAGTATGCGCGTAGTGGCTACCGAGGTCGCTGCAAATATGGGCTATCAGTTCAGCTTTGGCATCGCCCCGCTGCACTACTACGGCGATGAGGCTGCATACGATTATGATGCACATAAGTTCGGCTTTGAAAAGGGTGACCTTTCCGGCGTACGCGCCAAGACCACTCAGCCTCTGGGCAGCGGCGCATACACCTTCAAGGAGTATGCAAACGGTACGGTTTATCTGGAAGCAAACCCCACCTATTATAAGGGCGAGCCGAAGACCAAATACCTGAACCTGCTGGAAACGCTGGAGGACGACAAGGTAGTCGGCATTGAGGCAGGCACCGTAGATATCGGCGATCCGTCCTACTCCGGCGAGGTGCGTAAGCAGATTACCGAGTACAATGGCGGCAGCGAAGAGCTGGAAGGCGACGTAGTCACCATCAAGCTGTACGACTTCCTGGGCTACGGCTATATCGCACTGAGCGCAGACAATGTAAAGGTAGGCGACGATCCGGCATCCGACGCGTCCAAGAACCTGCGTAAGGCAATTGCAACCGTACTGGCTGCATACCGCGATGAGGCAATTGACTCCTACTACGGAGATACCGCTTCCGTAATTAACTACCCGATTTCCAGCACCTCCTGGGCTGCTCCGCAGGTTACCGACGACGGCTACACCGTTGCATATTCGGTAGATGTAGAAGGAAATCCGATCTACACCGAGGGCATGAGTGCAGAAGAAAAATATGAAGCAGCTAAACAGGCTGCTCTGGGCTACTTCGAGGCAGCCGGCTACACCGTTGCAGACGGCAAGGTTACCGCGGCTCCCGAAGGCGCTAAAATGGAATATCAGGTAAATATTGGAGCAAACGGAAACGGCGACCATCCGTCCTTCCTGCTGCTGAAGAATGCATCCGATGCGCTGGCTTCTATCGGCTTCACCCTGAACGTAAACGATATTACCACCGCTTCCGAGCTGTATCAGACCTACCAGTCCGGCGTTGCAGAAATGTGGTGCGCAGCCTGGCAGGCAACTCCGGATCCGGATATGTACCAGCTGTATCACAGCCAGGGAGCTACCAACTACTACTGCATCAACGACGCTGACTTAGACGAGCTGATCGTAGGCGCACGTCAGTCCACCGACCAGACATACCGCAAAGCGCTGTATACCGCAGCGATGGATATCATCATGGACTGGGGCGTTGAGGTACCGGTATACCAGAGAAGCGAATGCTACATCTTCTCCACCGAGCGCGTAAACATCAGTACGCTGACCCCGGATATGACACCGTACTGGACCTGGATGAATGAGGTTGAGACACTGGAGATGAACTAATTCTACACCAGTTTAGGAGCCGCTCCTACGGAGCGGCTCCGTTTTTCACGAGCAATATTCGATAAGGAGGGATTTTGTTGAAAAAATTCATAGCAAAAAGGCTCATGCTGTCGGTAGTGATCCTTTTCTGCGTTTCCTTTATCCTTTATGCCCTGATGCGCAGTCTCCCCAGTTCCTTTGTGGAGAACATGGCGATGCAGCTGGCTCAGGCTCCCGGAGCCAAGCCGTTTCAGGAATGGCTGGATCAGCTGAACGCCAGCTATGGTATGGATAAAGGGGTTGTACCCGGCTATTTTGTATGGCTGAGCGACGCTATCCGCGGCGACTTCGGCGACAGCTGGAAATTTACCGTTCCGGTAATCCAGAAATTCAGCGAGGTAATCTGGCTGTCCTTTGTTATGGGCGGCATTGCTTTTTTACTGGAGCTGATTATTGCAATTCCCCTGGGCGTGATTGCTTCCACCAGGCAGTATTCCCGTACGGACTACTTCATTACCGCGGGCGCACTGGTAGGCATTTCCCTGCCCACCTTCTTTTTTGCCACACTGCTGAAGCTGTTGTTTTCCGTACACCTGGGCTGGTTCGACCTGTACGGCCTGGTGGGACGGAACTATGCCCAGCTGGATACGCTGGGAAAGTTTCTCGATAAGGCGCACCATCTGGTACTGCCGATTGCCACACTGGTTATTGTATCTGTGGGTTCGCTGATGCGTTATACCCGTACCAATATGCTGGAGGTTTTAAACTCCGACTATATCCGTACCGCACGGGCCAAGGGACTCAGTGAGCGGAAGGTGATCTACCATCATGCGTTCCGCAATACCCTGATTCCGCTGGTTACCATTGTGGGAGGCTCTCTGCCGGGCCTATTTTCCGGCGCGCTGATTACCGAAACGCTGTTTTCTATCCCGGGTATCGGCTGGACCTCTTATCAGGCCATGATTGCAGGAGATATCCCGTTTTCCATGTTTTATATGACGTTTATCGCTGTTCTGACCCTGGCAGGCAATCTGATTTCCGATATCCTGTACGCGGTGGTAGACCCGCGTGTACGTATCGCTTAAGAAAGGAGAACACTTGTCATGCGTGATCAAATGGATGAACGTAAGGGCAAAAGCCCGTTGAGCAATGTCCAGACGGATGGGGAAGAGCAGCTGTCCTTAAATGACGACCGCCGGGTAAAGGTCCTTTCTCCCGGAGCGCTGGTTGCTAAACGGTTTTTCCGGAACCGTCTGGCCGTAGTCGGACTGGCTATGCTGCTGGCGATGTTTATTTTCTCGTTTGCAGGCGGCCTGATCAGCCCTTACCGTGAGGATGAGCAGTTTTACACCTACACGAATATGGAAAAGGAATATGCAGGCGTAGTGCAGAACGATCAGGTACGTTATCTGGTAGCTGACGGCAAGGAATTTGGCAGCGTGCTTCAGGCAAAGCTTATGCTGGCGATGAACAGCGGCCAGACCTCCTTCGAGGACAAAAATGTAACCTACGAGCTGCATACGGCGGGAGAGGATTTCTATTCTGTCTCTGCCGACGGAGAGATGCTGGCCGTAGCCAGCAAGGATATTATCAACACCGAAGACGGCGTGGACGTTCCCTTTGCGGTAAAATGCGGCGCTCTGACCGCCTCCGCCGACGGGGAAAGCAGGTTTACCGTAGACGGGACAGAGTATACGCTGGACGAAGAGGGCAACATTCTGCAGGGCGATCAGGTGCTGGGATATGTGAGCCGCTTTGTCGTACAGCCGGTGCAGAACGGGGTAACGCTTTCCCGTGCCTTTAAAGAAGAGCTGGAGCAGGCCATTGCCGACGATATCAAAGAGTTTGTATTTACCGACGCGGAGGGTGCAGAGAATACTTATACGATTACGTATAAGCCGGATACAGACAGCTGGTCGGTTACGCAGAGTACGGAAACCTATGTATATGACCGTTATGCAAAGCCGTCTAAGGCACACTGGCTGGGGACAGACACCAATGGCATGGATATGCTGACCCGGCTGATGTATGGCGGCAGAGTATCCCTGATTATCGGCTTTATTGTTGTATTTATCGCTGCCTTCCTGGGCGTTATCCTGGGCGGGATTGCCGGATATTTTGGAAAATGGATAGACAACCTGATCATGCGTATCGTGGATATCTTCTACTGCATCCCCTCCACGCCCCTGATTATTATT
>JAHZHG010000232.1 GCA_019420425.1 Clostridiales bacterium | reverse complement strand
CGTTGGTTCATTGTACCGCAAAATCGCAGATTACATCGACGCTAAAGGCGGTACTTGCAAATCTTATATTTCCCCCTTTGCTGTATTTCTGAACAATGACGAAAAAAATTATGTTGAACCAGATATAAGTGTTATTTGCGACAAAAACAAACTCACAGATAAAGGCTGCAATGGTGCGCCGGATTGGATTATTGAAATTGCATCTCCCGGCAGCAGGCGAATGGATTATTTCACCAAGCTGTTTAAATACCGTACTGCGGGTGTCCGGGAATATTGGCTCGTAGACCCAGATAAGAGCCGGATTCTTGTCTACAATTTTGAGACTGAGGATACCCTGGAATATTCTTTTTCTGATTCTGTCAAAGCTGGAATCTACTCCGATTTTTCTATCGACTTTAACCAATTGAACAGTTAGCCCTTTCCAAACAGCCGCTATGGTGGGTAGGCCGTCCATCCGTGACCATAGCGGCGTCCGGGAATAGCTTTATCTTTCCCACTGCTCATCCGCTATATATTCAAAGAAATCGAAATCTGCATAATGCTGATGCTTCATCCGATCCACGCAGGTAATGCCCACCATGGTACCGGTAAATTCCCCGTATTTGCAATACTCGTCGGAGAACTTCGTGGTATCGAATACACCGCCGATCTCGCGGTATTTTGTTCCGTCATCGCTCCAGGTAAACCACGTTTTCCTGCCCTGAATGTTGACCCGCAGATAGACCGGACAGTCCCCGACGGGGACCCGAGTTTCCAAAAGCTCCCGTTTTTCCCCGTTTTCCAGCTGAATGATCGACAGCGCCCCCTGCCCCAGTGTTTCGCTGTAATACTTCCGCAGGGTAATGTAGTTCATATTGTCATAATAGAGAATCAGACCCGCGCTGTGCTGGTAGATCTCCGGCTGGAATTCCATTTTTGTGGTCACCCGGGCATAGACGCTGGTCAGCTTGCGGGCGAGTATGCTGACCTTGTTTAACGAGGTGCAGGCTTCCTGGCCCCGCAGACGGACGTACCCCGGCCTGGCCTTCACGTCTGCGAAGCGCTGCGGCATCATCCTTGGCGCATAATACCACATACCCAGTTCTTCGCCGTCAAAGCCGTCAAATTCCGGAAGCTGCGGCAGGGGATGCTCCGGCAGGGAGCTTTCCGGCACCTCCAGGCGGGCAAGGCGGCCTCCGTCGGCCATGCGCAGCCAGCCGTCCGCCGTCCACTGCATCTTCTGGATCGCCGTTTCCCGGCCCAGTGTACAGCGCAGCTCCGGGACAAAGGGACGGGAGGTCAAATGTGCCAGATAAACTTCTCCGTCCGGGGTTTCCACATAGCTGCCATGGCCGGATTTCTGCAATACGGATTGAGGATTGTAATACTTTGGCTTCAGGTGATCCGGGTCGTGGCGTTCGAAGGACTCTCCGGGAGCCGAGGTCAGGATCGGGTTCTCCGGATCCCCCGCATACGGGCCCCAGACCCGGGACGCTCTGGCCATGGTGACGCAGTGGTTGTAGCCCGTCCCGCCCTCCGCGCACATCAGATAATACCAGCCGTCCCGTTTGGTCAAATGGGGCGCCTCTATGCAGCCGCGGTCCGTTCCCCCTGTCCAGATACGCCTGGGGTAGCCGATGATTTCCCGCCGCCGGGGAGAATATTCAGCCAGGCAGATGGCTCCCGGCTTTTCATAGCCTTCCCGCGTCTCCCACTCCAGGGATACAATCCATTTGCGGCCGTCATCATCGTGAAGGATGGACGCGTCAAAGCCGGCCGAATGCAGATAGACCGGCTCGCTCCACGGGCCGCGGATATCCCTGGCCGTAATCAGGAAGTTGTCTACGTCAAAGTATCTGGCATTCATGGAGTTCATCACGCCGTAGACCACGTAAAATAAATCTTCCTCCTCACAATAGGTCAGACAGGGGGCCCAGATCCCCTTTGCAGACGGCAGTTTTTTCAGATCCACGGTTTCGTCATCGGTCAGTACATGGGTATACAGCTCCCAGTTTTTCAGATCCCGCGAATGATATACCGGGATTCCCGGGAACCACTCGAAGGTGGAAACAGCCAGATAATAGTCCTCTCCCTTTCTGCAAATGCAGGGATCGGGGTTAAAGCCTGGTAAAATCGGATTTTTAATCATATCGTTTTCCTCCTCAAAAAAGTTTTCCACAATCAACGAGGGGATTGCTGCAATAGCCGCAATCCCCTCGTTTCGTTACGATCGTCCGCTGCCGAAATGATCCCGGATAAACACCAGCGCAGCCAGCACCAGGATTACCGGCACGACCAGCTTTACCACCCAGACAAACACCGGTACGACGACAGCCAGTATGATGACCAGCGCCAGGATCAGTACGAGCCATACCTTCCAGCCGGAAATCTGCCTGACCTTCCAGGTGGTATGCATCTGGCTGTCTTCTCCGCAGCCGTCGTCCTCTGCTCTTCTGCTCTCCGACGCGGTATACACCCGGTCGCTGCCTCCGGCTCCCCGCGCGTCCAGAATTGTGCGGGCAATCAGGTCGGGATCGCCCAGCTCCTCGAGCACCTCGTCCACGCCCTTTCCGGACATGGCGGCCTGATCGATATACGTATCGTAATAACGGATATTCTCCTCCACCTCCGACGCTGAAAGCCGGCCGGTCAGTTTTCTGCGGAGAACCTCCAAAAACTCCTGCTTTGACATACTTTCCTCCCTATCTCCACCGGGTATCGCAACATAATTTTCCCCAGTCTATCAAACTTGCAGACAACTGTCAAGGAGGATTCACGCTTACTGCTCAAAAGCCGGAAATGACCTCCTCTGACATGGAACGAACCACCGCGGCGGCCACCTCCACCGCTGCCTCAAAATCGGCATAGGAGGCTATACCGTAGTGAGAATGGATGTACCGCACAGGAATGCCAAGCACGATTACGGGAATACCGTCCAGGGCAGTGTTGATCATGGCTCCGTTGTTTCCGCCGCCTTCCCGCACGGAGGCCTGGATCGGCAGGCCCTTTTCCGCGGCCAAATCCAGGGTGTACCGCTGGTACCGCGGGGAACAGATAATCGATTTATCCATAAACCGGATCATCGGCCCCTTCTTCAGCGCGGTCTGGATCGCGTAAGGCTCCGTAAAGGTATCGTCGGCCGGGCAGCCCTCAAAGCAGAGGGCGATTCTTGGCTTTACGTGATTTACGGCCACGCGGACGCCGCGCTCGCCCACCTCCTCCTGGGAGGAAAGTACGCCCACCGGCTCCACCTCCAGCTTTTCCTGATTCAGGCGCTTCATCGTCTCAATCAGCGCAGCGCAACCAATCCGGCAGTCCAGCCCTTTGCCGATGATGATATCCTGCTTTTCGTTATATTCCAGCTGCACGTCGGAAATGACCGGCTCTCCGATGCGGATGCCGAACGCCTCCGCCGCTTCCTGCGCAGATCTTGCCCCCACATCGATGGACAGCTGGGAAATTTCCAGCTCGCCGCCGTGGCTCCGCTCCGCGGCGCTCATAAAGTGCACCGGCTTTGCGGCGATCACGCCCTTCAGCCACTCCCCGTCCCGGTTGCGCACCAGTACCTTAGAGGAGGGCAGGGTATTCACATTCCAGCCCCCAATAGCCACAAAGCGCAGCAGTCCGTTCGGCCGGATGGAATGTACCATAAAGCCTACCTCATCGCTGTGGGCGTCCAGCATGAACACCGGCTTTGTCCCGTCTCCCGCTTTTCTGCGCATATAGAAATTCCGCAGACAGTCCTCTTCTGTGTCAAATTCCCCGGTGTACGCTCTGGCTGCCTCGATTACCTCATCCTCAAATCCGGACGGCCCCTTTGCATTGGACAGATCACGGATTAATGCTAAAGACTCCCTGTTCATTCGCCTGTATACCTCCTGCTCAGACTTCCGGCTCGGGCAGCTCAACCTGCTCGAACTCTGCGATAAAGTCGGCAATATAATCCGCCATTGCAGTTAACATGGCGTCTCCCCACTCCTTGGTTGCCAGATCGGGACGGTCTGTTCCGTACCAGCCGTTTGCGCTGTAGTTTTTGTACTCTCTTGGGATCACCACAGTGGCTCCCTTGAAGTTTACTGTTCCCCAGCCTGTGGTCGGCATCTTGGGAGAAATGTCATCGATCAGGTTCATTCCCTCATGAATATAATCATAATCAATCAGATTCGGATCCACGGCCATCACGCCGGCTGTCTCCTCGGCTCCGCCGTGACCGCCCTTCCATGCCGGATTCAGTTCGCCGGCCATCAGCCACCAGTTCAGCGAGGCCACCATGGCTCCCTTTTTGAATACCTCAATGCCCACATTTTCGATTGCCTTGTTGTTGCCGCCGTGGCCGTTCAAAATGATAAACTTCCGGAAGCCGTAGCGGTACAGACCGTAAATTACCTTCTCCAGAATCATCATCAGTCCGTCCGTCCCGATGGTTACGGTACCCATGCAGCCGTTGATGGTATTGGTGGCGCCGTAGGGGATGGTCGGCGCGATCAGGATGCCGCAGCGCTCCTCCAGCAGCTCCGCAATCTTGTTCGGAATCAGCGTATCCGTACCCAGCGGCATATGCTTGCCGTGGTTCTCCAGGCAGCCCACCGGAATCAATACGGATTTGCTCGTTTTCAGGTATTCTTCTACCCGTTTGCCGGTCACATTTTCCATTCTCATTGTTCGGTTCTCTCCTTATAAAAATTTTCCTGTCCCGTTTTTCCCAGGGCAAACACTTTATCTATGGTATAGTCCTCATTCAGCAGGAGCAGATCGGCATCGCTTCCCGGCGCCAGGCAGCCCTTGCGCGGATACAGCAGCAGCGCCCTGGCCACATTTTCCGTCACCAGGGAAAGGGCCTCTTCCACAGGCACGCCCTGCCGCGTAATCAGCGCGTGCACGGCCTGATACAGTGCGGATATTTCCGATACCCCCATACCGATCAGCGTCTTGTCCGGACTCCAGATCGGCATGCTGCCGTTTGCATCCGAGCTTAAGGTCAGCTTTCCTGCCTCCGCCCGATCCATCCAATGCAGGACATTCTGGTACTTTTCCTCCGTACCGGAGCCCACCGTCACGTCAATATAGCCGCCGCGGCCGGCAAATTCCTCCGCCCCCGGCTGACCGGCGATATGGGTAGGCCTAAAATGCCAGATGGGAATATCTGTGCGGTCCAGCACCTCCAGGATGTCCGAAAGGCCCGCCTTCCCCCTGCCGGTATGCAAATGCAC